>CAYMGH010000006.1:19722-20589 GCA_964389935.1 uncultured Gammaproteobacteria bacterium
CAAAATACCATCCACAAAAGGACAATGCGAATTGGTTTTATCAAAACCAGAACAGCAAGAGCGATATCCAACAAACCAATAAGCATCAAGAGGCGTGTGGCTATTTCCGCATCAAAACCAGTTAATTGTTGAATCCAGTCTATCCAGACAGTTTTACCTTGAAGTGCGAATACACCGTGACCTGTGAATTCACCGGCGACTGCTATACGCAAAACCCACTCAATAAATTTTGTGTTTGACATGTTTATGTCGTTCTTGTCCTAACAAAATTCGCAGCCTTTGGATTTGGTTTTTGCCTTCTTACTGACTTTTATTTTTTTGGGAACTTTTTTCTTGCCTTTCCCCTTTTTACTTACTAATCCAAATATCGCCATATTTCTAGCTTAAGTGCAAACTCAATTGTTTGTCAATTGGATTGAGAACATGGCCTTGCTCAGGTATATTTAAATAAATGGAAAAAACTGCTCTAAGTGCCTACGCACAAACCAAAAATCAGCTCTTAAATTCTTTAGGTTCAAAAGATAACGGTTTACGCGACAGGAGATATGGTTGTTTTGGAAGAGGGCACAAAAGTCCCCGCGGACATTCGCCTACTGGAAGTTTTTAGTCTCCGCGCAAATGAAGCCTCCTTAACAGGTGAATCAAGCCCGGCATCAAAAACAGCCGAGGTAATTAGTGAAAACAAGCAAATTAATGACCAGCAGAATATGGTTTTTTCAGGTACAGCTATTGCTTCTGGCCGGGGAATCGGTATTGTGGTTAAAACCGGAGACAAAACGAAAATTGGCAAAATTGCCCAAGATGTTGCCAAAGTTGAAGCAGATAAAACACCAATTCAGGAAAAATTGGATAAAACCGGCAAAGTTA
>CAYMGH010000007.1:0-19882 GCA_964389935.1 uncultured Gammaproteobacteria bacterium
CTAATTTCTAAAAATTTGAGATATAATTTCAGTGCTCAAGCGCCTGTAGTTCAATATCAGCAGGTCGCCCCGCACTGCGGGGCTCCTCTGATATATTTGCGAGCAAATATTGGATAGTCCCCGTAGCTCAACGGACAGAGCACAAGTTTCCTAAACTTGGGATGAAGGTTCGATTCCTTCCGGGGATACGGAGTCTGACTAACCGAGCATGTTGAAAACCTACCATTTTTACTCTTCGAGCGATCCCGCACTGCGGGAGAGTCGAGAAGTTCTCGACAAGCTCGAACAATATGCAGAGCATGTTGTTCGTAAACTCGCAATAAAGGTTTTTAGCAGATTTAACTAACTATATGATTGACAAACGGATTCTTTTAATTCGCACCATCGGGAATTTTTTGATACTGGGATCGATAACCGGGCTGATTTTTACTTTCTGGCCGATCATGGGCGCTATTGCCAAACACAATGTCGATAATCTGCGGGGCACAAGGTATGAGGCTGCGCCGATTGCCACCAGTTCGACCCAAAGCTTCGGATCGCTTCTGGGGAAGGAAGACCCGAATTTAAAAATTTTAATTCCCAAAGATCCTAATTTTTCGATAATTGTGGAAAAGATCGGTGCCGATGCGCCGATAATTCCCAACGTTGATGCCACCAACAAAGCCATTTACACTGACGCTCTGAAGCGGGGAGTTGCCCATGCACTGGGGTCTTCTTTTCCGGGACAATCCGGAGTAACGTATTTGTTTGCCCATTCAACCGATACCATTTTTAACGTGCCCCGCTTTAACGCAATCTTTTATCTTTTAAATGATATGGTAGCGGGCGACAAAATTGTGGTGTTTTTTGACAATAAGCGATTTGATTACATTGTGCAGGAGACGAAGATAACAGAACCCGAAGATGTTTCTTACTTTACGATGAAAACAGCAGAGCAAATTTTGGTGCTGCAGACCTGCTATCCGCCGGGAACGACCTGGAAGCGGTTTTTGGTTATCGCCAAGCCGGCAGCTTCCGCTGCTCTTGGCCACGTTAATTGACAAAGCCTTGCTAATTTTTCCACAATTAGGATGTGAAGATAAAACGCAGGTTTGGAGTAACTATCCTTGAACTTGTGATCGTAGTTGCCGTGCTGGGAATTTTAGCTTCGGGCATAATGATTATAATCGGCCGCAATTCACCGGCCAAAGCCCGCGATGGAATCCGCAAAGCCGACCTTAAGAATATTGCCGGGGCAGTAAATGGTTACTATTTTAGCAACAATAATCAGTTTCCTCCGGCAATTGGTTCCGGCTATGATGATAAGAATGTTTTTACTTCGGATACAAATTTGCCTGAGTGGATACCCGGACTTACCAAAGAAATGAAAACAATACCTGTTGATCCAAAACAGGCAAAAATTTCAAATTATCTTGCTCGCTTTGGCGATTTTTTATCAAGCGTAAATAATTTATTTAGACTGACTTCCTATGAGGTTTCTGCGCAGTCTTCGCAGACGTTTTACTCAACTGCGGCTGACGGTTATATTGGTCGTCTGATTGCACATGAGAGTAGTTTTGATCCATGTGATTTATATCCGGATTTATCCACAATCAAGGTTGGCCAGGAGAAAATCGGACCAGTTGATGTTTACAATTATAGAGGGTTTCTCTCTTTTGATACCAGTTCCCTTGACGATAATCTTGCTATAGATTCGGCAGTTCTGAGGCTGACATTGAGTAGCAAGGTAGTGGAGCAGAATTTTGATCTGAGGATTAGACACAAAGACTGGGGTGCTTCTTTGGACTGCCTTGATTATGTCGGTAACCCGCCAGATCCACCTGTTGTTTCGTTCCAATCCAGCGGTTTACCCGCGTCAGAGCAGTCCTTTGACATAAATATTCCAGTTTCCGGCATTAACAAAAGCGGGGTAACCTACTTTATGCTTAGTACCAATCTTGAAGAAAATGACAACACTCTTGGAAATGGTTCATACTTTGCTTTCTATGCGGCTGAGGCCGGCGGGAATATTGTACCCAAACTTATAATTCAGCCCTCCGAGGAACCTCTACCTTCCGAGGAACCTCCACCTCCAGCACTGCCGTGCCCTTATCGTTACGAGACAACGGCCGACAGACAGGATTTTGTGCTGTGGGCGTGTTTGGAAATTTCTACAGACGAGCATATTTGGAACAAACCTACGGCTGCTTGTCCCAAAACCTCGCGATGGTTGCAGCCACCAAGTGGTACAGGCATTCCCCCATACAACTTCTGCATCGAATCGCGATAAGATAGTGAGCAGTGATAAGTGAGCAGTGAGCAGTGAGCAGGGGACAGTGATCAGTGAGCAGTGGTAAGTGATTAGTGATTAGTCTTGGAGTTGATGACGTTGATAATTTTAGACAGCATTTTAATTACTTCTGAGTATTTGGCGTCCAATAATTGCTGGTTTTTTAGAGAGATATCACCAGTGTCTTTAAGAACTAGTAGCCAATATTGTGTTTCTCCTGCTGATGCTCTTGAGATTTCCAGGTGAGAAACATAAGTTTTGCCCCTATGACTATGGAATCCTTCGACTATGTTAGCTGGTACAGAGAAACAGGACCTGATAATTTGCTTCCAAATTTCAAAATTTAGACTAGTTTTCTTAGTTGTTTTAGATAGTTTTAATATATCCAAAGCTAAATTGTGGGAATATTGCCAGACTTTTAAATCTGTGTAAGATTTTATTTGCGACTGTTCACTGCTCACTTTGCACTGCTCACTATTTGTACTTCACTTCTCACTAATCCCTGCTCACTGATCACTATTCGTTTTACACTTATCACTGTGCACTACTCCCTGATCACTTCTCACTAGTCACTTTTCACTTCAAATTTATAGAATATAAATTTGAAGGGGAGCCTTCGGGTTGGGTGAGTTTGGTGAGCAGGATAATGCGGAAACCGGCGGGGTGAGCAAAGACAAAGCCGTTTTCAAAGCTTCCGGTAAAAACCGCAGTTTTGTTTTTGCCGTCGGTTTCAACTACCGAAATCTGGTTTTTTTGGGCGACAACCAAATGCGCTGAATCCGGATACCAGGAAATGCTTTCGAGCTCATCAAGTTGGGGTAAGTCGAAATCAATCGTCTGGTCCAAATCGTAAACATTCCAGCTGCCGTCCTGGTGCAGATAAAGAATTTTCTTTTCATCAGGAGAAAAAATCAGGCCGTCGGGGAAATAATTGACAAGGCCGCCAGAGGTAAACTGGCCGACATTCTTTTGCAGATCTGCTTCAGCTGTTGCGATTTTGACTTCGTCGGGCGCCAGAATACTTAGATTCCGGGAACCGAGTTCGAGCTGATTTGTCCAGCTTGCTATGGTGGCGTTTAGGGAAGCTGTAATATCGCGAAGTTCCTGGCTGGTGTCGCGGGCGTTAAGGATAATATTAGCTATCGTCTGCCCGTCTTCATCTTCAAACCTGGCAATGAATTCATCGGAATTTGGGTTCCAGATAAATTTAGCTTTTGAAAAGTCGAACCTTGAAGTGTTGGCGGCCAGCACCCGCGGGTTTTGGCGAAAGGCAAAAGGACTGTCGACCAATGGCAGCATTAAAGCGCCTCCCGCTTCACCCGGCACGCCGAAAACGATTTTGGAATTGTCGGGTGAAAGAGTCGGGTTAAATGCTCCGCTTGAGGTCAAAGGTTTGATTTCAGGCGCCTGCGGGAAAAGCAGGGCATTGATTTGACTAACCAGGTCTGCCCTGACAAAGACCTCTTTCTCCCAGGGAAAATAGCCTTCTTTCTGGATTCTGACCTTGTAGATGCCCGGATCCAAAAAACCGATGGTGGTGTCGGTGGCGCTCATCAGGCGATCGTTCAGGTAGACTGAAGCGCCTTCCGGCGTGGAATTGGCAACTATCTGGCCGGTTCTGTCGATTCCGCCGGTTGTTAAGTTCGGTTTAAAACCGCGCGCCCAAAAAATGACAACAACCGCGATAATCAGCAAAACGACAGCTACGGTGACACTGAATAATGTGCGATATTTGCTTAAGGGTTCCATGAGACGTAAATGGTCAATAGTAAATAGTTAATGGCAAAGATTTATTGATTAAAATTTATGGACTATCAACTATCAACTATCAACTATCAACTAATCATGGATTGTATCAGAGAGAAAATCAAAGCCGCAAGATCACAAAATTTTACTCAAAATTGGATGAAGCGTTTTCATGTACAGATCTATCTTTATGATATATTTTGATCTGTCTGTTGATTGACTGTGTTAAAATAACTGGGCTTGAAATGAGTTCAGTAGAAAGATCACTTCGAAATCCTAAAAGACTAGGTTTATTTGCAGCAGTTGGTGGTGCTGTTGCATTGAGCGCTGCTTTAGCTTGTGGAGACAATGAAGGAATCAGTGGTATTACCGATTCTCGGGAACCAACGCCTTTCCCAACGAGCCCTGGCTCTCAAAGTATTTTCTTACCCCGGCCAACAGATAGCTTCGTTTCGGATTTAAAGGACGCCGATTTTGTACCCGCCTCAGAAAGGGCGCAGATTGGAGATCGAGCGCCAAATATACCACTTAGAACTTTTGAAGGTAGAACTTACGAGCTTAATGATCTTTTAGGCAAAAAACCAATCATGTTTGTAACCATTGGCTATATTGACCCAGAATACGAAAATCTTTCAGGCGTCAAAGCAATAAAAAGTGCCTTTGGCGACGCTCTGGAAGTTGTAGTTTTAACTCACTACAGCGAAGCAACACGTAGCCCCGAAGTATTTCCACTGCACATTGCCACGGAAGAATTTGTAGAAAGATACACAAACCAAGCGACTCACTTTTATCTTATTGATAGTCAGGGCATATTGGTTTATTCGGCACACTGGATTTTTGGCAATGAACCTCAAATCCGTACCCATGAACTGCACAATTTTGATTTTCCTAATCAACCCCACGCTTTAATCCGCGGCCTTATAGAGTATTCAGAATCGCAGGTTAAAACAAATGGTGCATTTTCTCTGCCTTATGAGCCGAGTCACCAATTTAGGCCAGATAAAATAACCGATGATTTAAGGGATGAAGTCAGATTATTTCGCGATTCCGACTTTTTTTCGGCAGAAGAAGTGCAGTTAATGGAAGAAATCGTCGACGAAGCAAGAGCCGAGATCGAAAGCGGAACAAATAATTATTTAATCCCGGTGACTCTGACTAACTTAGGAAGATTGGTTTTGGAAAGATATTGCCAGACGCCGAATGAAAGTCTAGACATATTATTAGTAAACATTGCGACCGCGACACATTATACATATTTGCAGGGTGTACAAAACGGCGATGTAGCAGAAAATTTGTGGGATCTTTTAAGATACAGCTTTGACACCAACTGCCAACTTTCGGCGTTTGGAGATGAGGTTACTCAGGTTCTCGATGATGGATCTTGGGTTTATGGAAATGCAGCAGATAAAGTGATTGGTGCTTCGAAAAGGGACCGGGAAACGCTGTAGTTTTCATTCTTTTATGGCAGAGCGAATAGGTTATTTGCAAACCGATGTTAATGGTGCTCGATACTTTGGTAATGGTATCTGGGGCCCGACTGAACAGGATCAGGAGTGGGCAAACAGCTTAAGGATTGAGCCAATTCCACAGGTTAAATCTACTTCGCCCGTTTCAGAAAACCAGCCGGAATTGAGCCCGAAAAGAACAGAACGATTTGCCAAGAGGTTTTTTGAAAGATATCCGACATTTAAATTTCTGGTGAGAATCGGTGTGCCTGTTCTGGCCCTCACGGCAATTGCCGCTGCCTGCGACGATAAAACCGTTTGGCAAAAGGCGGAAGAGGAGGCGACACGCGAGGCGTTAAACGGGGAAGCGGGAATTTCGCAGCCAGAAGATTTAGTCGGTTCGGCGGAAATAGATTCAACATACAAACCTTTCCTAAAGTACCCATTACCAAGAGATTCGAGAGTAAAAGTTGTGCAGGGTTGGATATACAGAGATTATAAGGATCAAGAGCCCCACGAGGCAATTGATTATATCATGGGTTCAGATTTAAATAGTGCGGACACGTGGAGGGCATTTCCAGTTCTTGCTGCTGCTTCTGGATATGCGTGTCAAGTCTCGTTTGACACCCATTGGGGTGAGAATTTTTCCGTAAGAATCAAGCATCAAAATGGATTCGAAACGAGATACTTGCATTTAAATGAAGCATCATTGGATACAAGATTTAGAGAGTTTCCGCCTTGCCAAGGCGATTACCATAACTGGCTGTTTATTCGTCAAGGTGAAAAGATAGGAAACGCGGGTGATACCGGAACAGAACAAGGTTGGATTCATTTGCATTTCGTTACGATTAATCCTCACGGTGCGGTAACAGATCCTTACGATCTTTATCAATTCAGGGAAAAATACCCTTATCCCGACTTTTTCCTTACACTTGGTCAAGGTAGGATATGCGGCCCGAATGCACTTTTCTTCGAGGAAATATGCCCTAGGTCAGCTCAGCTGGGATATAGGGTGACGCCGCAACCGACTGAAGTTTCCCCACCTAATGTTGAAATTAACGAACAAGGTATCATTAATGTAGATTACTGGGAACTGGCATTGGCTTCCTGGGAAGAAACGGAATTACGTTATTATAACCACCAGAGGATACAAGCTGATGAAGGCTGGAAGTATATTTACAATAAAGTTTATGTCAAAAACACTAGCTCTCAAGTAAAATCAATTTACGATTTAAAAAATGGTTTCATTTTTTCTCTAGAATCGGGATCATTTGAATACCAATCTCATTTGGTTAGCCAGTCGCAAATACTTGTACCTCCAGGATTTTCTGTTCCTTTAAGATTCGAGACCAGAGTCCCCGAAAATAGGGACGATTTTGATTTTGTGGTTGAATCCCCAAGACTCAATTTTGTAGAAAAGGTTGATCATAATGAAGTTGTTACAAATTATGACAGAATTTCAAATAAAGCAGAAATTAAAGATATTAATGAAGCTTGGGAAATTGATGGTTATGCGAGCATCAGGAGCAACGGTATTGTGATCGTGACAGCAGAAACAATAGCAAATGGAGGATTTCAGGAACAATACGCTTCTTTTGAAATCACTAACAATTACGGATTAAATATTCGTACAAGTGTTTACACCGACCTAGAACTTTTATTGCTACTTAAAGATGGTTCGATAGTTCTTGGTAATCCTTACGGTTATTCAAAACAAATTCCCATAACCAATGAAATAGCTCCAGGGCAGACAAAGACTAAAGTAATTAATATAGCAAACAATTCTCTGGTAAATCTGGGCCATGAGGGCTTAGCTGATACGGAGGGCGCGATAGTTGTGCTTTTTTATAAGGATTTTGAATCTACTGATTTTATAGGTTTACGTTGGGCTGCGTGGCAATTACCATAATACCTTTTTCTTTATTTAAAAAGCTCACTTAAGCTATTCCGATCCCGTTTCGACTAGGCATGATAATTAAAATTTTGCCTATTGACGATCCCGTTTCGAAAGGGTATTTTACTGTTATGAGAAAAACTCCACTTGTTAGAGGAAGTTTTTACCATATTTTTAATAGGGGTGTGAATAAAGGGGACGTCTTCTTTAGTGAAGCAGATTATAAGCGATTTTTAGATGCGGCACTGCACTACAAAGCAAATAACAGTAAGTTTAGTCTAAGAGACAAAAATTCTTTTCCAACAATTTCCGATCCCGTTTCGAAAAAGCAGGGAGAAGCAAAAGTTCAAGTATTAGCTTATTGCTTGATGTCGAACCATTTTCACTTTCTGGTTAAACAATTGACAGATTCGGGGATAACCGAGTATTTTCGGCGACTTGCAAACGGGTATTCCCATTACATAAACATTAAATACAAAAGAGTGGGACCCTTATTCCAAGGAAGATTTAAAAGTGTTCTTGTTGAAACGGATGAACAATTGATTCATCTCTCCCGCTATATTCACTTAAACCCAGTAGTCTCGCTTTCGGTGAGTGATCCTATGCTTTACCGATGGAGTTCGTATAGGGCTTATTTACAAGAGGAGATTGATGGTTTAACTGACAGTGTTGAACAAATTTTAGGACGTTTTAAGTCAAAGAAAGATTATGGGCAATTTGTCCTAGACCAAGTTGATTATGGAAATGAACTCGAGAAGATTAAGCACTTGGCTTTAGAAAATTGAGATGTCTAGCGATATTACGAGATATTACGAAACGGGATCGGTTGTGGGTTCGGTTGTGGGTCGTAATTAATTGCTTGACACTTTTTCCTATATAACCTAATCTGAAATTAGAGGAAAATTTTCCTTCAAGTACGATATGCCTGCTCAAAGTCCCACCAGTGGGAACAGTATAGGCGAACAAGCTGCCGCAAGTTCGCCGTCTTCCTCACCCTCACCGTTTAACAAAATCCCGATTCTTAACAGCCAAAGCAGATCGTTTTTCCTGTTTTTATTGGCGGGTGCTGCGATTATCGGGCTGGTTGTGGTCTTCTTCCTGCTAAGCCAGAAATATCTGAAGCCGGGTGAAACAGGGTTGAACCCTGATTCGCCGGCGGCGACGGTAAATGGGGAAGTGATTACGGTTGGTGAGGTTCAAAGAGAAGCAGCCATTAGGAAACATTTCTACGAAAATGTAGCTAGTGAATTTGATGATAACCCAGTTTCCCAGGCAACGATCGATAGGCTAGATGAAGCAGCGCTTGATCAACTGATAAACGATAAAATCCTGACAAAATATGCCCAAAGTATTGGTGTTGATGTTACTGACGCCTGGGCGCGCGGAGAACTGGAAGAAAATGTGGTTAAACCCAGATACAATGGCGACTGGCAGGCGTACGAAGTATATCTTAGCGAAAAACTTCATAAAACGCTGGAGGATGTCTATGCCAGCACGCGCCGCGATATTCAGGTCAGAAATATTGTAGAGTATCAAAAACTTGAGCCTTTTCAATTCGATGCGTGGTTTGATGAATTGAGGAAAAATTCAGATATTCAAATAAATTTGCAAACTTAGTGAGATGAAAATAATAAAAATCCCCTTATTATGTTTGGTATTCATTTTTGTTTTCACTCTTTTATTCTTGTTTCAAGCGCCAACAAAAGTTCATGCTGGTCTAATATCTGGCTGTTATACATTCGGCGATGTTAACAATGACAGTAACATTACCCAAACTGACGCAGATTGGATCTTGGAGTATGCAGCCGGTCTTAGATCATTCAATAACATACAACGTGTCAGAGGTGATCTCAATGAGGATGATAAAGTGAATTCAGCAGATGCAAATTATTTAGGTCAATATTTAGATAACGGTACACTACCTCCGGTATGTGCCGGTAAAACTAACCCCACCCCAATTTGCCGGCCAAGCGGTGATGCCTTTAATAATGGTTCAAATTTTAAAAAAGTAACGGCTTTCGATTTACTTGTGGTTCTTGAACATGAAGCCGGCGCTCCTTACCCGCAATTAAGCGGTACTCGACTTGAAAACGGTGATGTTGATGATCACGGTAGTCCTTCTCACCCTCCTAATGCATCTAACATTACTTCTAAGGACGGGACACTGATCAAGCAGTTTTACAATGGACTTATTTCGACTTTCGGCCCTTGTCCATATTTGAGGGTTACAAGTTCCGGTGTACTAGGTGTCCCGATTAGCGGATCTCAGGCTGGGACGAGCGGCACAACAACATATGGGCCTACTCCAGCAGATTATAGATTTGATTTGAATACTGACCTAACAGCTCCACTGAACCATAATGGCTATAATTTCCAGTCGTGGTCTGGCTGCGATAGCGTTAGTAGTAACGTTTGTACGGTTTTGGTTATTAATGACCAAATACCGGGAACCAGCAAGACTGTTACTGCCAATTATGTGGTGGCACCAGCTGGCCAGCCGGATTATGTGCCGCGCGACCTTATCGGTCCGGCGACGGTTTGCGTTAACGAGGACGCGACTTTTACTTTCAAAACATACAACCAAGGAAACGGCAGTGCAACGACTGATTCAACCACTGTGGTATCAACCGCCCCATATACCGGTGATACTGATCCCGATTTTCAGACATATACTGTCGGGCCACTGGCAGCCGGTGCCAGTGCCTCGCACAGCTTTACTACAACATGGAATACTGCTGCAAGCTCAAGACCGTTAACGGTAGTAGTGGATTACACTCCGGGTACTATTGACGAATCAGATGAGACTAACAACCAGCTTACTACAACGTTTAATGTTGTTAACTGCGTAGACGAGCAACCCGATTATGTGATCCAGAATCTCTCCGGTCCGACTTCGGTTTGTATAAATCAGCCGTATACTTACACTGCAAACACAGTTAACGTTGGCAATGGGGCGGCAAGTAACTCATCAACCACCGTTGTAATTTCTGATTTTAGTTCGACTCCACCAGAATATTTCCCTGTAGGGCCGCTTGGGATTGGTGCATCAGTGGGCCATAGCAGGAGTGTTTTGTGGGAATCTGCAGGTACTTACAGCATCGTTTTCGGAGCCGATACCTACAAAGAAGTGGCTGAATCTAATGAAGGCAACAACAATGCCTCAATTACCGTGACTGTTGGCAACTGCCTTCCGGATCTTAACGATTTGCAGCCGCGCGTTTACCATCGTTTTGGCCCTTGGGCCGGGCAAACCGTTTCCTCAAGCAGACCTGCTGATCCCAATGAGCAGCTTCAGGGTCAACTTAGATATTACGAAACCACTGGTGCCCCTGCGTTCCAGTTTAGTGCCCATTGGTGGAGTAATACAGGCGCCATAGCTGAAGGTTCGTGTGACACCAGCGGAAGTAGGGTCAGCGGCCTTTGGACTAACGGCACAAATACCATGACTTACGATGTTTACTTTGATGCGCCTGGTAGTGCTGGCACTTATGAATTCTGGGAATACCTGGATGCAGACTGCAATATTGCCGAAACAGATGAGGGCAACAATGCCGAAGGGGTTGCTTATCAAGTTGCTGCGCCGCCTAGCTGTGACCCCAACGCCATCGGTTCCAATAGTCTAATCGGCTGCCTCTATGACGGCACGAATTTCAATACCATCGACGGCGATGCACCTTCGGGAGGTACACTTTCGGCACCGGTTGCGGATACTGCGACCGCACTCGACGCCAACTGGGGCGGAGGCGAAGCCAGTCCGCAAGTAGGCTCCGACACCTTCTCGGCCCGCTGGAGAGGCACCTTCACCTTCAAAGCCGGCACCTACACTTTCTACGCCGGTGCGGATGACGGCATTGCATTCTCGGTGGATCCTGGCGCCTTGAATCTGAACACGCATAACAGCGGCAACTGCGTGGAAAGTTGGATCCTCACCGGTTACTTCGAACGCAGCTGCACACGCACCTTCTCTTCACAGGCGCAACACACACTCGCCCTCGAGTTCTTCGAAGAAGGTGGAGATGCTCGTGCCTCGCTGCGTTGGACGTACTCGCCGCCACTGCCGGATCTTAACGATTTAGCGCCACGGGTCTACCACACAGTCGGTACATTTGCTAATCAAACCGTAAGTTCCACCAGACCGGCTGAGACAAATGAACCTCTTCGCGGGGAAGTTAGGTATTATGAGACAACTGGGGCTCCCGCGTTCCAGTTTAATGCTAGACACTGGAGTAATATCGGGAGTGTTTCTGAAGGTTCATGTAACAGCAGCGGTGCTTTGGCATCTGGCCTTTGGACTAATGGTGTTAATACGATGACTTACGATGTTAACTTTAATGCGCCCGGTTCAGCCGGCACTTACAATTTCTTCGAGTATCTGGATGCTGATGGGTCAACGCCGATTTGTACTATTACTGAAGGAGACGAAATTAACAATGTTGAGGGAGTAGCTTATGAGGTAGTTGCTGCAGTAGCCTTGAATTTGGATGTAACTAGGTTTGATTTGTATAAAGCTGATTGTGCAACACCGCTTGGAAGTCCGCTTGTAGGTGACAATATGTGTTTTGATGCCGAGGTTACCAATACCGGCGGAGATATAAATACTCCTTTTACAGTTGCCTTCTGGAACCATCGGGCAAGTTTACCGGTATGTAATGACGGCGGATTTAATGCATCGACCTCAGTTGCTTCACTATCTGCCGGTGCTACTTTCACTTGGGATAACGTAAGTACGGCTGGACCATTGACTTCGGGGACAAAATTAGCAAGGCTTTTTGCGGATCAGGGTTGTGCAATTGCGGAGTCTGACGAAGCCGACAATATTGAAACCAGAGCTTATTCGGTAGATACAAACAACTGGCTGCAGGCAATCGGCGGAGATGTAGGGGCGGTTGGCAGTATTGATATGTCTAATCCGGGCGACTCTCAAACTAACTACCTTCTAATTGGGCGTGATATCGGTGATGCCTTCAGTGATCGCTGGCAGGTTAATAATTACAACCAGCCGCTGGTGCCAACCGGAGGAGTTTACAACTACTTCAATAACAGGTTTAAGGAAAAGGCTAAAGATAACACTATTGCCGATTGTACAATTCCTGGATCAATACCAAACGGACTGTCCTATTGTGGAGAAGGTAATTTACAAATAGCATCTGCATCGGTCTTGCCACCTAATGGTAGTGCTGTAGTATTTGTCGACGGGAGCTTAATAATTACAGGGAATATTGATTTGGTGAGTCGTTCGGTAGTATTTGTGGTCAGAGATAGTATTATTGTTTATGGGGCTACTAATTCAATTGATGGTGTGTATATCGCGGGCGGTTCGTTTAACGATTGTTTTCTGACATCTTGCAATAATTTAAGTCCACTTACTGTTAATGGTGCTATTTATGCCAATAGTTTTTTTCAGACTTTTAACAGAAAGATAACACCTAGCGGCGGTCTTTCACTAATAGTCAATTACCAACCTAGATACCTCGTAGATATGAATGATTTGTTGGGAAGTCCCTCAATTGTCTGGAGGGAAGTGGCGCCGTAAAGCGAAGCTTCAGGGAATTTCTAATTTCTAATTTCTAATTTCTAAATTTAGAACAATTAGCGATTAACGATTAGCGATTGACAATAGGCATTTGACGATGAGTTAATAAGAATGAATCTTGTTTTCTCACAGGTTCGAAAATTAATTCAGATGGCAGAAAATAAAGATAATACACAAGCCAGTAGCGCGACATTGCCGCCTTTGAGTGCAGCCGTAAAGAGCCCGATTGCGCAGGTCGGGAGTGCTATGAAAGGTTCGTTCCAGTTTGATGAGAAAGATAAAAAGAAGCTGCCTCACAGCTGGGTGCGATTAGCCTTAATTCTTATTCCCATTTTTCTCTTAATTACCTTAGCAGTTATTCTGTTGGCCTTAAATAAAAAGCCGTCGGATATTTCGACTACCAGTGAGCAGCCGCAAAGCCTGCCGGATACACCGGCGCAGTTCTATACCAAAGCCAGCCCGTTTTTACTGATTCAGGACAATGCCGACAAAGGGACTTTGCAGGCTTATTTTGCCGGCAAATCCGACAAATGGCAGGATAAATTGATAGACAAAGTGCCTGCCGATGCTGCTGTTGCTTTAGCAGAGTACCAAAATGCCGATGAGGAAGACAAATTGGTGTTAGCCCGGGAACTTTATAAAACGGTGTCAAATCCGGGCGCAAACGATACTGACCCCGAATGGGTTGCCTTTCACACGGATTTCAAGCAGAAACTGGAAGCAGAAGTCGGACAGCCGCTATTTTAACCAGTAACCTGTAACCAGTAACCTCAACTTGATCCACTAAAGTAATATTGAAGTAAGTAAATTTAGACTGCCCCTTGAAGAGATTTTGACTTAAGTTTACAATTGTGCTCCCGTAGAATCTTACTTCTCGCCTTACCTACTATGCGTAGCGCGGTGTGATGAGCGATTTTACGGGGCAGGCACCATGCGGATTCCATTGTTTTCTTCCAAAAGGTTAGGCATAGATTTAGGAACTTCCAATTCTTTAGTTTGGGCTAGCGGGCGCGGGATTGTGCTTGCGGAGCCCAGCGTGGTAGCTGTCGATGAAGTTTCCGGTGGGGTTGTAGCCGTGGGCAGGCGGGCGGCCGGGATGCTTGGCAAAACCGCAGTTGATTTAGTTGCCAAGAAACCATTAAAAGAAGGCGTTATAGCCGATTACGTAGCTTCAGAAGCCATGCTTAAGTATTTCTTGGAACGGTCTCTTGGCTATTCGCGATTTTCCGGCCCGGAAGTAATGATTTGCGTCCCGTACGGGATAACTCAGGTTGAAAGAAGGGCCGTACTTGAAGCAACACTCTCGGCCGGAGCAAAAACCGCCTATTTAATAGACCAGCCACTGGCAGCAGCGATCGGGGCGAGGCTGCCGATCGAAGCTGCTTCGGGTTCGATGATACTGGATATGGGCGGAGGTCAGGTGGGTTCGGCTGTAATATCTTTAGGCGGAATTGTAGCTGCTGCCGGCGCAAGGGCGGGTGGAGACAGGATTAATGAAGAGATCATTACCTACGTCAGGAGAATTCATAATTTGATTATCGGCGAAAGAATGGCTGAGGATATCAAGTTAAGTATAGGTTCGGCCCTTAAAGTGACTCCAGCGAAAAAATTCGAGGTTCGGGGCCGCGATGCGATTTCGGGTCTGCCAAAGTCAATTACAATAGATTCTAATGAAGTTACCGAAGCTATTGCGCCTGCCCTGGTGATGATCGTCAATTGCGTCAAGAATGTTTTGGAGCAGACTCCGCCGGAGTTAGCATCAGATATCATTGACAAGGGACTGGTGCTAACCGGAGGTACGGCCCAGCTTCGGGGAATAGACAGGTATATTAGCAACCAAATTGGCGTGAGTGCTCACATTTGGGAGGATCCGATGCATGCTGTGGTTTACGGCACCGGTGTAGCCTTGGAAAACATTGATATCTGGAAAAAGTGGGTGCATGTGAGGTAAGCTTGCAATTTTTAATTTCAAATTATTAATTTTTAATCAAATCTAAATATTTTAATTTTAAAAATTTAGGCATTAATATTTTATTTCAAATTTAAAATTGTAAATTGAAAATTTTAATAAAAACATTACTATTGCTAAAAGTTCGAGCCCAATAGAAGGTTTTCATAAAGATTTCGGCGTAACATAAGATATTTTGATCTAGTTTGCGCTTGTTTAAGTAATTGGGAAGTTCAGTGAAAAGAAATTACTTGGTTTTGGGGGGCTGTTGAATTGGCAAAATAGAGAGCCGGGTTGCTAACATTTTGGTTAGGTAAAAAGGGTTGATTTAGCAGGATAAACGGCCTCAAAAATATTTTCGTGCCTATGATTTTGGCAAAAGGTAATCATGTAAGTAAATAGGTTCGAGTTTTATATCAAACTATAACTTTGTATAACAAGTTAATATCAAGCAAGAAATTGGTAATTACGAGCCGTTGGGTTTATTTTCAAATTAGATTGACGATTTTTTGCATAAAGCAAAAAATTTTGGGCAGATTGGTTTAAAATATAGTAAGAGTAATTTTTTAAAGCAAGTTTGAATATGGCGAGACGCTCATTGGCCCCCAAAAGGCATAAAATTAATGTTCTTGGGGTTCAGGTTGACGATATATCCTTTGAAGGGGCGGTTTCGGAGATTTTAAAGTTAGCCCGTAGTAATGTTAGGGGTAAAAGGGGTAAATATGTGGTAACGGTTAACAGCGAATTCGTAATGTTGGCAAGGCGCAGTCCTAATTTTTTAAAAATTCTCAATAATGCCGATTTAGCTTTACCGGATGGCCAGTGGGTTGTTAATTCGAAGCTAATTCTGGGAGGCAAGGAGCAGGATAGGGTTACAGGCGTAGACATGCTTGAAAAGCTGTGTAAACTGGCGGCCAAAAAGACTATTAGAGTAGGCTTTTTGGGTGGTTTTAGTGGTGTAGCAGATGAAGTTGCCAAGCGCCAGAAAAAAGCTAATCCAGGCTTGAAAGTGGTGTTTTCAGGAAGCGGTAATCCTTCTATAGGCCATGATTTGAGGCTAAAGCGTGCATTTGATAAAGTTGGCAGGGTAGATATATTATTTGTAGCATACGGTATGGGTCAGCAGGAATTTTGGATTGAGCGAATACGCGACAAACTTAATGTAGGCGTGTTCATAGGTGTGGGTGGCGCCTTTGACTTCATAGCTGGAGTTAGGAAAAGAGCACCTAAATACGTTCAAAGTTTGGGATTCGAGTGGTTATGGCGATTATTGTTGGATCCTATAAGAATTTGGCGCATGAGGGTTTTGCCGTTTTTTTTGTTGTTGATGATGGGTGAGGCGTTAAGAAAAAAGTTAAAATTTTAAATTTTTCACCAGTTTTGCAATTTTTGTGAAAATTTTTAAAAAATCATAAAAAAACTTTTTGCAAAATTTCTGAAAATTTTTGTCGAAAAAATTCCAGAAAAATTCTAATAATTAAACACAATAATAATTTATATAAGTTTAAAAAGTATTTTTCTTATATTGTAAAAACTATAGGGAATCAGGTATTTAATATTTGAAATCAGCTATGATTACACTTAATTTTTAGTAAATTTCCCACAGTAATAAATTTACTCAATATTGTTTTTTTGACCCAATTGAATTTTACTCAAAAATAACCTTTAGTATTTTAATGCTTGATACACATTGATATAGTTTCTGGACTATGAACTACAAAGTATGAACTATGCTAAACTATTCTTGTGGCTAAATACGTTCCGGACATAACTACAAACAGATGGGTGATATATGCTGAAAGCCGCTCAAAGCGGCCAAAGGATGCAAAACTTGCTCCAAATGTAAACAAAATCTGCGTTTTTTGCCCGGGGTTTGAAAAAATACCCGGAGAGGAAGTTTATAGGATCGGCGAAGGCGAGCCTTATGAAAAGGGTTGGAAGGTAAGAGTAATCAAAAATAAGTTTCCGATAACAGATTTCCATGAAGTGATTATTCACTCTCCCGACGACCAAGCCGATATCGACAAATTACCTTTGGAGCAGGTGAAGCTGATCATGGAAGCTTACCGCGAGCGGTTCAATGCCAACCGCGCCAATGGCCATGTAATTATTTTTAATAATGTAGGGCAGGTTGCCGGAGCTACTATTCGCCATCCCCATTCACAGCTGGTAGTTGTACCCAAGCAAATAACGCTGGACACACTGCCTCTGGAGCCGATTGTCAACATGGTTAGCGAAGATGATGATTTCACAGTTTTTTGCCCTGATTTTTCTCAGTGGCCATTTGAAGTCTGGATAGCTGCCAAGAAAAAGGGCAGTGATTTTGGTGAAATTGAAGACCAGGCATTATCTAAGCTGGCGACTACACTTCAGGATACGCTAAGAAGGCTGATTAAGCACCTGAGCGGCGGTTCACACCTGCATGCGGGAGTGCCGGCAGTTTCATTCAAGGATGAGCCCGCTTATAATTATTACCTTCATTACGGCAGGGAATGGTACATTAGGATAATTCCCAGACTGGTGCACCGGGCCGGATTCGAACTTGGAACGGGGCTATCGGTAAATACAGTTGATCCGGTTGATGCTGCAGAGACATTGCAGCAGGAGAGCCTGGATGAAAAAGTCGAATAAATTTCTAATTTCTAATGTCTAATTTCTAATAAAATCCCAGTTAGGGTAATTAGATTAGGTCAATTTTTGTCATGCAAGTTAACGAAGCAATTTTTAGAGATTACGATATTCGCGGAATTGTCGATACGGATGTGTCTGACCAGTTCAGTATGCACCTGGGGAAAGCTTTTGGTACATATTTGGCACAAAAAGGCGTTACAGTGGCTCTCGTAGGGCGAGATGCGAGGGAATCCAGCCCTTCATATTATGCACAATGTATAGAGGGATTAATCTCAGCCGGCGTCGACGTTATTAGAATGGGCATGGTTACTTCGCCAATGATGTATTGGGCGAGGAAGTTCTACAGGATTGACGGGGGTTTAATTGTCACCGCCAGCCACAATCCGCCCGAGTACAACGGATACAAACCGGCTTCCGGTGGAGGGGCGCTGTTTGGCGAAGAGATCCAGAAGTTAAAGAAGTTGATGATAGCGGAAGAGTATGCAGTTGGCAGTGGGAAAGTTGAAGACAGAGATATATATGAAGAATATTATGGCGATATCCAGAAAAGAGTTCGAATTTCGCGGCCGCTTTCGGTGATAGTCGATTGCGGAAACTCGACAGCCGGGCCTTTTGCGCCGACAATTCTTGAAAGATTGGGGGTAACGGTTGAAAAACTCTACTGTGATATTGACCCTAAGTTTCCCAATCATCCGCCGGATCCGGTTGACGAGCGGGCATACCCGGATATTCAAAAAATGATTCGTGAGGTCAAGCCGCCCGGCAGATACCAGCTCGGGTTTTTGTTTGACGGAGATGCGGACAGGCTTGGAGCCGTTGATGAAGACGGCACGATTGTGCGGGGAGATCAATTAACGGCCTTGTGCGCCCGCCACATTTTAAATAAAAAGCCCAGTGCCAAAATTCTTTTTGAGCTGCAGTGCAGCAAAAGCGCGACCGACGATGTTGAAGGCCACGGGGGCGAGGTCATTTTGACTAGAGTCGGCCATTCTTATATTGAAGAAGCTCTGAAGCAAGAAAAAGGGGAGCTTGCCGGGGAAACTTCCGGCCATATTTTTTTTGAGGATAACTGGTACGGTTTTGACGATGCTATTTATGCAGCATGCAGGCTGCTTGAATATGTTGCCGAAAGCGGACAAACTTTGAAAGCTTTGATCGAATCGCTGCCTAAATATTATTCGACTCCGCAAACAAGGGTTTATGCGCCGGATCACCGCAAATTTGAAATTGTCGAGGAGTTGAAAGCTTATTTCAAATCCAAGAAGTATGAAATGCTGACGATTGACGGAGTCAGGCTTGAGTTTGCAGACGGATGGGCGGTTGTGCGGGCAAGTAACACCCAGCCCGCTTTAACCATGAGGGCGGAAGCTACGACAGAAGAAAAACTAGCAGCCATAAAATTTATCATTGAGGATGCACTATATAAGTATAAAAAAGAAGGGGTAAAGATAGAGTGGGGAAAAGTTTAGGGAATCTTTTTTGCGATCCTCCCCCGCAATGCGGGGTACGGGTCTAAAGAAGGAGGGAGTTAAGATTGAATGGGGAAAGGTATAGGTTGTAGGCTTCAGGTTTCAGCAGTCAGGGTTCAGGATTTATTTTCCTAGGACCTGAAACCTATAAGCTGATTACTGTCCCTAATTGAGTATTTTTAGTACTTGGTTGTGGAGGATGCCGTTGCTTAATAATGCATTACCAGTAGTAAGTGATTTTTCTCCTTTGAAATCCGTAAATTTACCTCCCGCTTCTTCAACTAAGATACATGGAGTTGCAAAATCATAAATTGCTCCGAATGGTTCGATATCAATGTCAACTTTGCCTTCCAAAAGTAATTTAAGCTGAAAATTGCCGTAATTTCTTCCCGAGCGGGTTTTTTCAATTAAATTTAACAGACTATCTAATGTTTTTTTCTCAATAAATCTTTTTAAATTTCCAAAGGTTATATAGGCATCATCGAGTTTTTTAGTTTTAGAGACTCTGGTTTTTTTATTGTTTATAAATGTACCGCCGCCTTTTTTTCCGCAAAGCAAATCATTCGATACCGGATAAAAAGCAACCCCGACTATCGGATTGTTATTTTCAAGTACTGCGATAAAGGTTGCCCAAAAAGGATGTGCTCTAACAAAATCGCGCGTTCCGTCTATAGGGTCTATGATCCACTGAAACTTGGCTTTTGGGTTTACCGGTGGCAATTCTTCACCAATAATACCGTGATCGGGGAATTTGCGGCTAATGATACTCCTGATCAGCTTTTCGACCTCTATGTCTGCTTTGGTGACGGGGGATTTGTCGGCTTTATAGGATACTTTAGGTTGGGATTTGAAATATTTTAGCGCCAGCTCACCAGCCTGCTTTGCAGCATCGATGGCAACATTAATCATTTACCAAGGTCTCTCCTTTGTAAATTTAATCTATAGCT
>CAYMGH010000008.1:0-19673 GCA_964389935.1 uncultured Gammaproteobacteria bacterium
GCAAGTGATTCAAATAGGTAATCACTCCTAATTACTGCTCCAAATTTAATTTTCTCAGCATAAATTTTTCTCCAAAGTTAATTTTCTTAACGATACTGCTTCGGGAAATTCCGTGTTTAGAGCCCTTTTCAAAACCCTCTTTGTCATCCTCGCGAATGCGAGGATCTAGATTCTCAGTCAAGTCTTCGACCGTGAGTCTTAGACCGAATCGGCTGAGAATGACAGGGAAGGAGTTGCTTTTCTGTACAGAATTCTGTATGATAGGTTTAGATTCTGACCCCGCCTTGCGGGGGAAGAATGACAGCAGAAATAGCGAGAATGACAGAAAGGGTTAATGATCAAAACTTTACCAATAACTAAAGCCAGAAACGAACTGCCAACACTTGTTAACAATGCAGCCAAAAAGCTGGATGAGTATGTTATTACGGTTAACGGTGTGCCTCAAGCGGTTTTGTTGTCTGCTGCTGAGTACGATTCATGGAGGGAGACCGAAGAGATTTTAGCAGATCCCAAGGCAATGGCAGAGATAAAAAAGGCCGAAGAAGATATTGAAGCTGGAAGGTATGTTACCTTAGAACAGCTAAAAAAAGAACTCAAGCTCGATTAATGCCCAGGTTATCAGAGTATGAGTTGATAGTTTCTCCAAAAGCTGAAAATCAGTTGAAAAAAATCTCCAGAAACCATCAAAAGGTTCTGATCGAAACATTTATGGAGATGGTTGAACATCCATTGTTAGGCAAGCCACTTAGTAGGGAATTGACAGGGAGATTTAGTCTTCGAGTCGGGGTTTACCGGTTGGTATATAAAATTGACCAAATAGATAAAAAGATTGTTGTACTCCGAATTGGTCATCGCGGAAAAGTTTACAATTGATTGTTTTATATAAAATATAGAAGTGGCGGAAAAGACGACCCTAGACCCAAAAGGTCAAGTAGACGCTAGGTGGAAGAGTAGTTCTGTTGCTCACCATTCGAGCTTGGAAACAGACAGTATGCAAGGTGACAGGTCGGAAATCCTTGCCTTCTATTATCAATGTCAGGCGCGAGTTGCTAAGATCAGAGTTTTCTGTTATAGAATTAGTTCGGTAGTTAGGTAGTTTGTTTACCTACTGTCCATCTGTCCAAAATGGATCTTTCTAAAATTTACCCCCCACGCCCGGATTGGGTTCATAAAGGAAACTTCGGCTCGGTTTTGGTCGTTTGCGGATCAAAATTCTACAGCGGATCGGCGACGCTTGCTGCAGTTTCGGCGCTTCGAGCAGGTAGCGATCTGGTAACAGTTGTTGCCCCTCAAAGAGCAGCAGATGTTGCTTCTTACACGTTACCCGATTTAATTACATATCCACTTCGAGGAGATTATCTTTCCAGTACTCATATCAATGAAATTCTAGATGTTGCCCATGTCCGCAAAATAAATGCAGTGGTTTTGGGCTGCGGGTTAGGACGCGCTTCGGTAACACTTACTGCTATTCGCAAGTTAATCACAAAGTTTACTGTGCCGATGGTACTGGACGCCGATGCGCTTCTGGCACTTTCCCAAAAACCGGAAGTTGGCGAAAACAAGCATTTTGTATTAACACCGCACGCGGGGGAACTGACTACGCTGCTCGCGGGCGAATCAGTTGGAGTCGAATTTGAAAAAAGAATGGAGCAGGCAAAGAGAGCAGCCAAGAAATACAAATCTGTTGTTCTTTTAAAAGGACACATCGATATTATTACGGATGGAGAGATGGCAGTTACCAATAATTCAGGCTCGGTTCAAATGACCAAAGGAGGGTTTGGGGATACGCTTGCCGGAATTGTCGGTGCGCTACTGGCCCGAGGCGTGGGATTATTTGAGAGCGCACATTTTGCAGCTTACATTAACGGAATGGCCGGAGCCATGGCTGCCAGGGAGTTTGGCGAAGGAGTTGCGGCGAGTGATATTTTTGAATATATTCCCAAAGTGATAATGTCAGGCAATTAGGTATGCAGGTTCGTAGGTCGGTAGGGATAATTTGATTCTGTTTGTTGTTATTTGGGTACATTACTGTTTAAAATAAGAGTAGAGGAGTCTTTTCCTTTAGCTGCCAATGGACCCTCAAAAAAAGTTACCTATTCGTTCGCGTTTTTGGTTCCAAAAACACGTAGAGCCACAAAAAAACGGTAAGATTTTTGACCAAATCACGATTGTCTACTCAATTGTGCTTGCAGTTCTTTCTTTTGCAATATTTTGGCCAATCATTTTCAGGATAGAGTTCGAGGAAGCCTTTTTTACCCCACTAGTGCCGTTTTTAATTAATTTGCTTTCCGCCTATGGAATTGGAGCGGGTGATGCAGTAAGAGGAATTTTTATAATTTCTTCAATAGCGGCGACTGTTGGTTTGTACTTATTTGTTAGAGATTTAACCAAAAGGCAGATTGTACCGATTCTTTCAGCTTTAGTATTTTTAATTCCACACGTTCCAGTCGGTGTTTTAACTTTTTTGAAAAATGATTTAAGTGAACTCATTTCCACCAGATCATTTTTTACAATTGCATACGGTGATGGTGCTCAAATTCTAGCCTTAGCGATTCTTCCGTTTGCGGCAATTTCTTTCATAAGATATCTTAGAGACCCTAAAAATATTTATTTAATACTTTCGGTAATTCTTAGTTCCTTAGTGCTTTTAATAAATCGATCACAAGCCGTAAATTTATTTCTAGTTTTAGGGGTACTGGCGTTAACAGAGTTCTTTTTAGAGCTAAATAAGGACAAATTTGTTGGATTTTTCAGAGTAGTTTTCTTGTCACTCGGGCTGGTAGCCTTTTGGTATACGCCAAGTTTTTGGGTAGAAAGCTACCAGCTGGTGGCGACTCAAATAATTGAGAATATTAAATTTTTATTTCCCTTACCTTTCATTATTATTACCTTATCTCTCTTGTTCTCATTTATATTTTTTGCCAGAAGATCTGAAAGGCAGCCGATTTTCATTGCATTTTTACTGTTCATTATCTTTTTAAGTATTATTTTGAGTTGGTTTTTAAGCGGTTATTCGTTTATTCCTCACCCTCACAGACTGGTTCCGAATTTGATCATGTTTGGTGCTATAGTGGCAGCTTTAATTTTAACCAGCATTATCGATAGCCTGAGAATTGTAGAAAAGCTTAATTTTGAATACCTGAAGATTCAACTGAAGATTGCCGGCGCTGTGGTCTTTGGAGTGACAAGTTTTGTAGTTCTTGTTGCTGTTGCATACTCTATTTTCCCGTATACGGTTAGTTTGATTTCCGGACCTTCCGGGTTTTGGACGAAAGTGCGCGAGAGTGTAGTTGCTGACAGAAACGGAAGGATAACTCTTGCAGATGGTAATTTGAAGCTGGTACAACTAAATGTTGGTGTGTGGCAACAATATTTGGGTAGTGGACTCAGCTTGCTATTCTTAATTTATTTAGTGACTTTATACGTGAATCGAAGGGAAACTGTTGTAAGATTTATGAATAGCGTTGATGAAATTAAGACGACCTGAGCTACTTTCGAGCAGTATTTTTCTGCTGTCTTCCACAATTTTAATTGTTTATCTAAATTTTTCTTTGGTCCGTTTTCTTTTCGAAGGGCAATTTAACCAAAATTTATCATCTATTGAGATTTCATATATCCAAATGGCTAAGTTTTGGGTAGAAGGTGGAGGATTATGGCAACCTCTATGGTATTTAGGCTACCCATGGCATGTTTTTTATACTCCAATGCTACCGTTTTTGGAAGTAGTTCTCCACAATTTTTTGGGTTTTGACTTTGGGCAGGCGTATAGGGCAATTTCAGCAGTTGCATACATATTAGTGCCAATTTCTTTATATTTATTTGTTTGGCAAATTACCAAAAGCAAAACCGGAGCAATGGTTGCTAGCCTTTTTTACAGTTTTGTGCCTTCAATTATTGCTTTCATTTTTCCGGAAGTTGCCAATGATACTTTAAGCGGAATTTTGGAGCCGCGACGCTTCACGATTTTGGTTCGCTGGGGAGAGGGGCCACATACTTTAGCTTTAGTTTTTTTGCCGCTTTTTGGCCTGTTTCTTTCCAGATATTTTGAGAAATCAAGATTTGTGTACCTTCTTGCAACAAGTATTTTTTTGGGTTTGATTTTTTTGACAAATGCGCTTGTAGTTTGGGCAGCACTTTTGTTGTTTTTAGCACTGATTCTTTCTGAGCTTTGCAAGCCTTCGACTGAAGCAATTAAATTGATAAAAAACAGTTTAAAAATTGGACTTTTAACACTTGGACTAATCGCTTTTTGGTATAACTTGCCGTTTACTACAACTTTTTTTGCTGAGGGCGGTAGCGTTTTTAATAATTGGTTGGGAATGTTTCCGTGGGGGACTTTGCTTTTGATACTGGCAGCAGTAGCTGTTTTCTTCGTTGTCAAAAAATTAGCTTCTAAGATTACCGGGGGTACATTTGCCCTCTTTTGGTTTTTAATGCTCTTTGCTTTTGTTTATATCTATTATGCTTCGGGCGAAGAAAGGTTAGAGTTTGTACCACAGGTATTGCGCTTAAATACGGAGGTTGATTTAGCGCTAGCTGTTTTGGTTGGGGTAGTAGTTTCCAGTATATTCCTGTTTTTAAATAGGTTGCAAAACCCGCTCAAAATTCCCGCGCAAATTATTGGGTTAACCTTGATGGCTTTTTTGGTAGGGGCTCTGGTATTTTTAGGAGGTAAATACGCCAAAGTTTTGCCGGAATTTACTAAAGGGCTTTCCGCAAGTTCACTGCAAAGTATTGAAAATTCAGCTGAGTTTCGAGTAGCTAAAAAGCTGGAGGGTCTAGTCGGGGGTGATCAAAGGGTGTTTGTGCCTGGAAATTATGCGTTTTGGCTCAACTATTTTGTGCCAATAAGCCAGATCAGAGGTGCGCTTTTTCAGTCCTCCGTACATTTTTGGCCTGAGCATGCATATTATCAAATAACTAATGGAAGTGATGCGAATATAAGTTTGGCTTGGCTAAAAATTGCCAATATCGGGAAATTAGTTTACACGACTTTTGCTTCTGAGGAGCCGTACAAAGATTATGAGGTAGGTGAGGGCAAGTTCAATTCAACTTTAAGTGAGATCGAAAGAGAAAATGGCGATATTTACTTTGACGTTCCTCTGAAAAACGATTCACTCGCAAAAATTGTCGATTATGAGACCTTCAGTGCAATTAAGAAGCCTGAAAACGCGATCGATGAACAACCAATCTTTGCTTATGTAGAGGAGTTGGAAAAACAGGCAGAAAGGCGACTAGGATTTAAGAAAATAACCAACAGTCACTTAAGAATAAACGGCGAAGTGGGCGATGGCGAAGCAGTATTGGTGCAACAGACTTATAACAGCGGCTGGGACGTTAAGGACAGTGGCTGGGACGTTAAGCGTGATTCTTTTGATTTTATACTGCTAATTCCAAAAAATGCCGGCAAATTTGAAATTGATTTAGTTTACGGTAAGCCTTTTAGCGTTTATCTGGGGTATTTGATTAGTTTGGGGACTATTGGATGGGTTGTTGTTAGGTTTAGAAAAACTAAAATTGTCAAAGCTGGTTTCGAGCAGGCCAGTAGTTGATTTTTGATCTTCTTCCTGATTTTTATTGGCGAAAGATATATAGGCAAAGATGGCGCCAATAGAAAATCCGGCCGTGAACATTCCCCAGTATAAAAGCATTCAAACCTTTCTGCAGGCCGGGTATGAGGCTGTAGTTGCAAGATAGGGAAATTAATTAGAGGTGTTTAAGATTGATCAAAGCTATATTAAGAGAAATGAATGATTATAACAAGTACGACAATCTATATCGTACTGTAAACTAATAATATATAAGCGAACCGAAAATTTTAGGAAAGTGTTAAATTAACTTCTTTTCCTTATATTCCGGGAAAAATTCTTTTTTAGATTAGGGTAATAAAGCTGTTACCGATGTTGCCGATACCGGAGCGGCATGGTAGTATTGGCGGATGTTGAGGAAAGAACCGCTTGTAACTAATCATATATACCATCTTTTTAATAGAGGAGTTAATAAAGGCGAGATATTTTTTTCGGATGTTGATTACCATCGTTTTCTTTACTCCGCTGCCCATTATATAGCAAATTCTAGTAAGTTTAGTCATAAATCCGTACTTTCCGATACCGGAGCGGAACGTAGTAAAGTAGGTTTAAGTGAGCCTAAGGTTCAGATTCTTGCTTACTGTTTAATGCCTAATCATTACCACTTTTTGGTAAACCAATTAATAGAGAATGGAATTACTGCATATATGAGCCGTTTAAATAATAGTTATTCACATTATGTGAATGTTAAATATAAGAGAGTGGGGCCCTTGTTTCAGGGCCGATTTAAAAATGTGTTAATTAATACTGATGAACAATTGATCCATACCTCGCGATATATTCATCTTAACCCTCTTGTTTCGGGCATAATTTCTAAACTTGAAGATTATAAATGGTCTTCTTATTTAAGTTATATTTCCGAAGATAAAGCTAGGGGTAAATTTGGGTTATGTGATCCTAACCCAATATTAAGCCATTTCAATTCGAAAGATGATTATAAGAAGTTTGTACAAGATCAAGAAGATTATGGGCGTAAGTTAGAACAAATAAAACATCTTACATATGATTACGAAGGGTGATTTTTTGGATGAAGGTGTTGTGCTGCAATACCGCTAAGACCGCTCCGGTATCGGAATACGGAATAGATCGGAATAGAGAATGGGGAATAAAAGATATCAAGAGGAGAGTAGAAGTTATTAAATTAATTTCCTTTCTTTATATTCCGGGAAAAATTCTTTTTTGAGGGTTGGGTATTTAAGGTGGGCTCTTTTCAGTATCCTGATAATTACGCCCGCGCCGGTGATATTGACCCTTTCCTGGCTAATTAAGTACTTGATAAATTGAATCAGATCCAGGTCGGCTTCAGAAAACAAGCGCCGGTTTGTTGTCGTTCTGTGAGGTTGAATTAAACCCTCTTTCTCATAGAGCATTAATGTTCGAGGGTGAACTTTTAGTAAAGTGGCAGCAACTGAGAGGGTCAGAATAGGTCTATCTTTGGCCATATTTTTTAATGATGATTGCACTTCACACTACTATATGTATTAAGCGTTGTCAACTTTTCTTTGAGAGTAATTTTCTACAGAGGACGAAAATTGAAGTTGGAAAAATTATAGGATATAGGTTTTTGGAACAATTTTCAAAGTTTGTTTTTCCTGAATAACTATAAGATAGTGTATTTTTTAAAGAAATCAAAAATGTTAATTTTGTAAAAGGTACAGGGGAAGTACCTAAAAGAGTAAAATATTCGAGGATAACAAATAGATCAACTTTATAATTAATAAGTTATTAAAAAACAAAGGTAATGTTCAGTTTGTAAATATTATTGCTAGGTTATTTGTGGGGCTATTTATTGATGTACATTATATATTAAAATTATAACGGATATAAAGATAAAATGCTTCTGAAATTTGATCTAATGTTATAGGGATTTAAAATACTGAAAAATTGCATAAAAATTTGCTTTTTTAAAAAAGATTTTTAAAAATCATAAATTATTTCCTGTAGTTTTATCATTTATTTTTCGCGGAATTTTTTTAATAGTTAATTAATCTATTGGCAGGAATACTGCAGTTTACTAAGATAATCTGTTATAGACGGTTTGGCGGGCTGTAGGTAAACGATTGCGATAATCTCACTAATTATCAGTAAAAAAAGGGGAGGTGAGTCTGTTCTATACTCAAAAACGCGCAAAATATTTTGAATTATTAAAATCTTAGCTTTATCAAGAAATTTTCAGGAAAAAACTAATAATTTTTCTAAAAAATTGCCACAAATTTTAAGTACATGCCTCGGAAGTAAAACTTTCTCTATAATATATCAATCTATAAACTAACATATCAAACGTCACCTCGAGTATTTTTCACAGTGTAAAAGAAATAATACTTAGCCATAAATATTCGAAAAGTTTATCAAGCTTGTTTTTTTTGTAAATTTTTATGGGTACCGAACCTGCATCTTAAATAAAGGTTCAAACCTAAATTATTTTCATAAATAGTGTCTTAATATATTGACAAAGTGTTTCCATAGTTCTTAACATAGAATTAGATCGAGTTTCCCTCCTTCGCTCTAAGCAGCAGAGCTTCGGAGGACAAGCAGTCATGCGCCAACTTTCAGCCTCGAAAAAGCTCGCGGCTATTCGCGAGGTCATAAATAGCAAGAAGTCTCTTTCCTCTGTTTCCAAAGAGTATAAGTGTAGCCGGCAAAGTCTCCATACATGGCTGAATAGATACAAAGATTTTCCGCAAAAAGGCAAAAATGTTCTTGAGGGTAAATATAGGCGAGGAAGTGCCCATTACAAAAAGCTTCCCTGGAAGGTAGAGAGAGTTGTACTTGATTTTGTAGTTAAAAATCCCAGCTTAAGTCTTCGCAGGTTAACGCGCGAAGTAAACAATTCAGGCTACAAGGTTTCCCTGAAGGGCGTTTATGGAATTTTGGCAAGACACAATCTGCAAACAGCCGGACTCCGACACAATTTTAGCATTTTACATCCTGTTAGAACTTTATTTTCACACGAGTTTTCACCTGCCTACAGAGCGAAAATAGTTGAAGAGCATTTAGAAGAAAGTAAGCCTGTTTCGGAACTCTGCAGAAGATGGAAAATATCAAGACCAACATTCTATAAATGGCTAAAGCGCTACCGCGCTACGATTGACAATTTACAACTGACAACTGACGAGAAGGGTATTGTGTCAGACGCCAATGGTCAGACTTCAGTAGTTGAAGCTTTGGTTCGCAGGCATAAGAGAGGTTTGGATCATTATAAATCGGTAAGCGGGGAAGCGCAAAAAGTCGTGCTAAAACTGGCTTCGGAAAAACCTGAATTTTCGGTGCACAAACTGTATGCTGAAGTTCCAAGAGTAGAGGGAAAGCCAATTGTCGGCCATCACGGGATCCAGAATATTCTTAAAAGAAATAATCTCAGCAGTTATAGCCAGAGGTTAGAATATGCTCAGGGCCAACAATTGCCCGAACAACTTCCTATTCCGGCAGAAGCTCCGGCTTTACCAAGAGGCATTCTCATCCGCATACTTTCCCCATTTGCAACGATTCCCAAGTTTGTAATTTCTACGCCAATTACATGGCCAGTTGCCATACCATTTTTACTTTTTGTTGCCTACATTCTGGAAATAGATAAAGCATTTCGTCCGACAATATTCTTCCCAATCACCGCCTTAACTTTTGGACTTCTGTTTTTTGCCTATTCTGCAAAATATTATGCCTCACTCGTGTTTGTTCTTCGGCAAGGAGCTAGGCAGGATAGGGATGAGGGAGTAAAAAATAGTGATCAGCGGAAAGTGGACAATGGACAGACGACAGAAAATCAAAGTGCAAATTCAGCTAGTACGAGCTTTGCCACAAGTATATTTAAAAAAATATTTAAGAGCAAAAAGAATTTTAGCGTCGGCTTAGTAGAAGATCTTTCGAAAGTGGAACTTAAATCTTTGCCTTTTGTTTCGGTTCACATTCCAATTTATAACGAAAAAAGAGTAGTCGAGCGAATGATCAAGGCTTGCACTAGTCTGAAGTGGGAAGTGCGAAGTGGGAAGCTGGATAAGGAAGTGGGAAGTGCGAACTATGATTCTTCGACAAGCTCAGAATCTTCGGCAGCTAAAGCTGCCTACGAAGTGGTAATAGTTGATGATTCGACAGATGAGACTACGGAGATTGCCAAAAAAGTAATGAGCGAGGCAGGAAGACAGCTGGTTTTGGAAAGAGTAGACGAAAAATTGCAAATTTACTCCTCGATACCGCCAGAAGGCAGCGGTCAGCCGGTTATAAAACTAATTCACCGATCTACTCGCGCCGGATTTAAAGGAGCGGCCCTTCGCGAAGCGCTCAGGTCCTCTGACAAGAGGGCAGAGTATATTTTGGTTTTTGACGCTGATTTCATACCTTACCCGGATACTATTGAGCAATTCGTAAGGTATTTTGCGCTGGTAGATGCTTCCGATACCGGATCGTCTAATGCCGATCCGGTATCGGAGAAATCGGAGAAAGAACCCAATCGCGTAGCGGCTGTGCAAGGCTATCAATGGCACGTTCTCAACAAAAGCGAAAACTGGATAACCCGCGGTGTCAGAAGTGAATATGCGGGATCGTATGTTGTTGAAAGATCGGCAATTGAACTTTACGGGGGTTTGAAGATGATCGCCGGTTCCGTATATGCCATCAGACGCAATGTCTTGGAGAAGTTCGGCTGGGGAACTTCCATTACCGAAGACTTTGAGTTAACCCTTCGACTATACGCAGAGGGCTACAGGGTTGTTTACACCCCCTACATTCAAGCACCGGCAGAAGCGGTAGCTACAGTCAGGCGCTTAATTCGCCAGCGCATGCGCTGGGCAGAAGGGCATTCTTTTAATATTAAAAAGCACTTTTTCGATATAGTTAGATCCCCTCATTTAACTTTTTCGGAGAAATTTGAGTTTGCGTATTTAGCTCCTTATTATCTGCAGGCAGCATTTTTCGTGGTGGGGACACTAGCCTGGTTTTTAGCTGAGGTAGTTTTCAAAGTAAATCTGCCGTTTTGGACGGCAGCACTTGGCTGGTCACTGGTATTCAGCAATTTTTTGGCTCTGCCCTTGGTTAACCTTTTGGGATTATTTTTGGAACAGTCTGAAGAAAAAGATTATTTGGGAGTCTTTTCGTTTATCATCCTTTCTTATTTGGTGACACCGTTTCAAGCTTATGCAGCTGTCAGGGGATACTTCGAAAAAGAAGAAGGGCCGTGGTTTAGAACACCAAAAACCGGACACGTAACTGACGTCTTTGGCAGATTTAAAATCTGGCAGTTTAAATTGGGGTTTCCTTTTGGTCGACCTGCGGTCGCCAAACAGGTTTCAGGTTTCAGCAGTCAGGTTTCAGGAGTACTAGCACCTGTTTCCTCGTTTAACCCTTTGCAAGGATATGATATTAAGCCACGAAGGATTTCTTTAGCCTCGCGGTCTGTAATTGCCGCCTTTTTGGTAATAGTCATGCTTATTAACTATCTGGCCTTTTTTGCGGAACCTAAGCTTGCAAAAGCTGCAGGTACTCCTAAAATTGAGCAGCAGATTAATATATTAACTTATAATACTTCTAATGATGGTTACACAACAACTTCGACAACTGATAACCCTACCGATAACTCTCTAGGCTTGATTCGATGGGATGCTTCGGTTTTTTCGGATATTTCGGCAGTTTATTTTGAGGCAGTTATTAAAACGAGCAACGCTTCGCACACGACAACGGCTTCACTTTACGATAAAGACGGCAATCAGATAAGCGGATCCGGCTGCACTGTTACAACCACCAGCACAACTTACACCAGAGTAAGGGCAAGTACAGCTTTTACTGCCTGCACCAACTACGCTACGCCTGATGATTACACGGTCAGAATTAAAATTTCTGATGGAGCGTCCACTGCTTCGATTAAAGCCGCCAGATTGATTGTCTTACAGGTAGGCGCAGCCGACGGTATGATAACCAAGACACAAACTCAGGCCGAATTGTCATGTGGAGAATGTAAAACTACGCAGACAGCATACACAATTGTTGCCAATCCTAAATACTATTGTTTTGACGTAACCCAAACAGGGACTACCTGTAGTACTGCAGCTTCACCCAGCCGATTTAGCCCGTCGCCAACAGTTTATTTTGAGGCAGCAATGAAAATTGCTAATGCTGCTAGTACTCACTCTGTAGCGTTATTTACCACTGGGGGTACGCAAGTTACCAGTTCGGAAGTAACAACAACTTCTACCAGTTACACGCGTGTTCGCAGTAGTGCAATCACTTTGACAGCCGGAACTGAATATGAGGTTAGACATAAGACATCCAACGCTTCCCATGAAGCAGCCATTATCGGTGGCAAGCTGATCATAGAGCAAAGCGACGCTACTAATGGTATTGCGGCTGTGGAAACACTACAGTCCTATACTACTGGATATAGGTCAACTACTGGTAGTTATGCAAATCTTGGTTATCCAAATAGTTTCGATACTAGCAATATAAGCGGCACTATTACTTATTACCACGAAGCCGCAATATATGTTGAAGATGGAAAAGATACGCCTGCTGGAACGACCAAATCAAGAATATCAGATGGCACACAGAACTTGGGAGAAGTGACCTCAACCAGTACAACTCGGGATAGAATTAGATCTACTTCAATTTCACCAACAACAGCTGTTTTTGACTCGCAGCTGGAGTGTACTTCCTGCAGCAGTCGAACGGCTGTCACAACTCAAAATTGGCTGATAATTCAATTGCAGTCGATTCCAGTGCCGGAGATTGCGATTTTAGCTTTGCCCATGATGTTATTTTTGCCAAAATTAATACGCTACATTAAGGAGAAGCGAAAAAGTAAAAAGAAAAAAGCAGCAGGCGGAAGAGGGCAACAAAAGAGATTTTGGAGTAGCTGGATTGTTGATAAACAGATAAGGTTAGCGATTTAACAATGCCGGAAATGAATCAAAATAAATCTTTAAACAATTCCAAATTTTCAACTATTTTTATGGTCTCGGCATTTATATTGATGTTACTGCCGTTTATTTCCACATTCAACCATTTTTTAACCAGAATTCTTCTAGAGGTGGAAGCATACAGGTTTTTGCAGGAGATCGTGGTACCTTACCAGGCGAAGGTTTTATCCTCAATATTTACACTTTTTAATATTTCTTCAAGATCTACTGACTTTGGTTTATGGGTTGGCGGAAGTTTTTTGACAATTGAGTGGAATTGTCTGGGCTGGCAATCGGGTGTTTTGTTAATCGCTACGTTTTTGACAGGGTTTCAGGGTAAGTTTTCAAAGATGTCGAGATTTGAAACTATAATAATCGGAATGCTGGGTACTTATCTTGTTAATATCTTAAGGCTATTGCTGGTTGGATTTATTGCTTTTGCTTTTGGTTCAACTCCGGCTGTAGTGTTTCATGACTGGTTTTCGCTGATTTTAGTAATTGGCTGGTTTTTTGCATTTTGGTGGTTTGTCTACAGTTTTGTTTTGGAAGATAAGAGCTGGAGTTTCAAATCATGACTATTTTTCGATCAATCCTGAAAAATATGTTGCCCACCATTATTGTACTAGTTGTGTTGACTGCTTTTAGTTTTACAAGCCAAGGAAGGGTTTTTGTTAAATCCTCACTTTTTCTAGCCCAGTTTGTGCCTAACTCGCCATTCAAAGCACCTGGTTTTTTGGGTGACAAATTCACAGTTGAAGTGGTGGAGGTTAACACTCCGACAGGTAAAATTGACGCGGATCTTTATCGTCCCCAAAAAAAAGGTAATTATCCGGCAACAATTTTCTCTCTGGGAACTGAGGGTTTTAACAATAGTCCTAATGTCAAGCGATATGCCACTCTTTTTGCCAAAGCCGGTTTTGTGGTACTAGTGCCAAACATCCCGGATTTGATAAACATTACCTTAAAGGATTCGACGGTTGGGGATATGGTTTCTCTGTTTGAATTTTTATACAGTAAGGATTTTGTCGATAAAGACAATATTGGGTTTTCTGGAGTTTGTGCCGGCGGGTCGATGTCGCTAATTGCTGCTGCCGACTCTAGAATTTCCGATAAAGTGGCATATGTTAACGTGATTTCTCCGTATTTTGATGTGCGGGATTTATCGTATGAATTGTTTACCGCAAGGGTTTGGGAAAACGGCGAAGAAATTACCTGGCGGCCGAATCCTGACGCTCAGCATTCTTTAAAACTTTGGTATGTAAATTTTATTGATGATGAGAAAGAGAGGGAAGAAGTGAAGAATACTGTTATTGAGTCTAAAACTTTATCGGATAATGAACTTCGGAGCCTTTCAGAAGAAAGTAGAGCCATTTTGCGTTTATTGCAAAATTCTAATCCCGACGACTTTGAAAAATTGGAGGCCGACTTACCTGCAGTTGTAAAATTTCAGGTTGAAAAGATGTCACCAAGATCTAGCGCCTCGTCCTTAAAGGCAAAGGTGTATGTTTTGTCCGATATTTATGATGGCTGGGTTTACAATAGCCATTCACGCAAGCTGGCAGAAAGTTTACCGGATGATCAAATAAGATTTACAACAGTAGAGTCGCTACAACACGTGATTTTCGGCAGAGAATTCAAGAGGATGGGGCTAGTTAGGGACGGAGTGAAGGTTTTTTTGCATGTTTACTCACTGCTTTCGCAGGTTAGTTCTTAAGCGGGGAGTTGCAGGAGTTGCAAGTGAAGATTTAATTTACAAATAAGGTTAATTGATTAATGACTACAGAACGGTTCAGGCTAATAGAAAAAAATATGATTGCATTTGGGATGCGGCAATTTTTGCGAATTAGCGAACTTTCAACTTATGGACAAGCGCACTTTGATCGAGTTGTTCTACCTGCAATGATTGCCGGAGAAAAACGTTGGCCCTCGTGGGATGCTCAAGGCTTACTGGAGGGTTATAATGTCGAGGTATCCGGGCTAGAGCAAGTTCCGCAACAAGATTTAGGGTTGGTTATCATCAATCACTGTAAAGGGGGTCCTCTGAGGGGCTGGTGGCCCGATTACTGGGTTGATTTGTTATCGGCAAGGGTAACGGGTAAGGATGTGCGCTGGGTTCTCCAGGACGCGCTAGAAACTAAAATTTTCGGTAAAAAATTAGGAATTGAAGTACCGTTATTTTCTCAAATGCAGCGAATTTTTATTGAAACTTATCAATTATTTTCTGCGCCAGCGGGTTTTAGGAAAAGTCGGCAGGTGAAGCCCCCGATTGAGATGATAAAGGCTTTTAAAAGAGGAGACATTCTAGGTTTGGCATCAGATAAAAAAGCTGGTTCACAGGAGGCGAACTTTCTTACCGCCAGATTAGCAAATCATCTGTCAAGAGTTAGACCTGAGGCAATGGTTTTGCCGATTGTAGCTTCAGGCAGGGACAAAGAGCTTTTTTTAAATATCGGAAAACCAAAAAGACTTTTAAATATTATTTCTAATGATATTAACAAAACTGCAAACAATTTACTTAGAGAAATAAATTACACACGATCCAGTTTGGTTGTAAAGCGAACAGAATAAGCGGGACTAGAATTGGGAAGTATCTTTTATCTCCATTATTTTTCAATATCGTGTTTATTTATAATACTATTACTGTATTAATTAATGAAACGATTTTCAAAAAACGAACCGCACAAACTCTGGCACCATTTGGCAATGGTGGTAACTTCTGAAATTAATAATTTGTTGTGGTTTGTAAGTGCTATCGTGATAGCACTTGCCGGTTGTTACCAAATTATCTTTTTGTAAACTTTGGCAATTTCTTTATCTTTAGTAATTATGGGAATGTCTAATAATTTGGCAGAAGATAGGATTATCGAGTCATGGATTTCTAATTGCGAATCTTGTTTTACCCATGACATTACTAATTCAAGATCCAGCGGCAAGACATCGAACTTTTCATTGGGTAAGGTTTTGAGAAAATCTTTAAAGAAAGACAATCTGTTTTTCTTTTTTGCCACGAAGAAAGCTTCTAAGAGTACGATTGAAGGAATATGTACAAGGGTTGCTGATTCTATGCTGCCTTTTGCTTTTGGTGATAATTGTTTACTTTCTTGTAGAAACCAATGAAGCGCATGAGTGTCGATTATCAATTCCATTATTTACCCACATATCTATCTATGTCAAAGTCAAAGACGGCCTTTTTTGCTTCTTCCAAGTCTTCATCGGTAATTTCAAGTTTTTTCCAAAGGCCTTTCATATCACTTAACTTCTTTGAAGTTTTCTTGACAGATTTTTTGTCTTTCCTCTTTAAAAGGGTTTTAATTTCTTTAAGTTCTTTTTCTAAGTTTTCTAACTTAGTTAACACTGGCCCGTTCATAGTAGCCAAATTTTACACTTTTCTCAAAGGTAGTGTCAATATAAATCTATGAGAAATAAAAACCCGTTTTCGACCATTTTTATCTTTGCCGCGCTGGTTTTAATGCTGCTGCCGTTTATTAATACATTTAACGCGTTTTTGACCAGCATTTTTTTGAAATTTCACTATTACCGGGTTTTGGAGGAATTTATTGTTCCTTATCAGGCTAAAGCTTTGGCTGCCGTCCTTTCCCTTATGCCGGGAGCAATTACAGTTTATCCGGTTGCCAAAGGCGTTTGGTTAAACGGCAGCTTTGTGCAGATGCAGTGGAATTGTCTTGGTTGGCAGTCGGTAGTGTTGTTAATCGCTACGTTTTTGACAGGGTTTCAGGGTAAGTTTTCAAAGATGTCGAGATTTGAAACGATAATAATCGGAATGTTGGGTACTTATTTTATTAATTTATTCAGAATATCGTTTGTGGGGTTCCTGGCAATTTATCTGGGAAGATTGTGGGCGGGTTTATTCCATGACTATTTTTCTTTAATTCTGGTAGTTTTGTGGTTCTTTTTCTTCTGGTGGTTTTCTTACACTTATGTGCTTGAGGAGAAGAAGAAAAGATATGCATTGGATAAAAAAGAATCGATTCATATTTATTAAAAATAGAATATTAACAAAAAGTGAAGCGTTTAGTTAAAAATCATCCATTCTGGCATCATTTAGTGATGATAATTGTATCAGAAGTTAATAATTTGATATGGTTTGTAAGTGCTATCGTGATAGCACTTGCCGGTTGGGTGATTTTTAAATTTTCTGTCCATTTGTTTTTTAAAATAGCAATTGGTTTGCCCTTGGGTCTAATCGGTGTGAGTTTGGCTTTAATGAAAATATATGAAATAGTTTTAACAATTTTTGATTCGCGAAGACTTAAGGGAATTTGTATTTATTGTAAAAAATAAATGAATAACGATAAAGAAAATTATAAGAGTAAAGCAGTTAGTGGAGTTTTATTTCTAGGTTTAAAAAGAGTTGTTATTCAGATAATTTTCACATTTTCTAATGTATTTCTTGCCCGACTGCTTTTTCCTGAAGATTTTGGGACTTATGCAATTTTACAATTTGTTTTAACCTTTTTTACGGTTTTTAGCGATGTTGCACTGTCTACTTCTTTAATACAAAGGAAGGAAAAAATTGACGATTCCGATTTACAGACCGCGTTTAGCTTTCAGCTTTTGCTCTCTCTGTCGGTGGTTATTATCATTTTTTTTGCGGCCGGTACAGTTTCCAATTTTTATAACCTGGGAGATCAGGGTGTTGTTTTGTTCCGGCTAATTTCTCTTGTCCTTTTACTAGTTCCTTTTAAAACAATTGCCGGAGCCGTTTTAGAAAGAGAGCTGATGTATTTTAAGCTTGTTAATGTCGAAATTTTGGAAATACTACTTCAGGTTACAATAACTGTGTTTTTTGCATTCTTGGGCTTTGGTGTTTTTAGTTTTGTTATCGGACTTTTGGCTGCGAATTTTATTTCTGCCATAGCTTATACTGTTTTGTATCCCTGGAAAATCCGCTTTCGTATAAAAATAAAAAACCTTATTAAGCTATCTAAATTCGGTCTGCCGCTCCAAATAAATACGATTTTTGGGCTATTTTACGGTCCATTAGTGCTTTTATACTTGGCCAAAGCGGTTGGTGTGCAAAACCTAGGTTATTTCCAGTTTGCTGCGAGTATGGCGGTTTTTCCTCTAGCGGTAAGTGACATTGTTGGAAGGATAATTTTTCCTTTAGGGTCCAGATTGCAGGCAAATAAACAAGATTTAAGACTTATTATGGAAAAATCGATATCGGTTGTTTCGCTTTTCGCTTTGCCGATGGTTTTATTGGGAATGGCAGCCTCGAAAGAGATAATAACTTTTGTTTATAGTCCAAAATGGTTGCCAGCACAGAATGCAGTCTTAATCGGCTTGGTGCAGATCTCGATTGTTTGCTATACGGCAGTTTTTTCTAATATGTTACTGGCAAAAGGTAATGCTAAGGTTATCCGTAATATGGGTATCTTTTGGGGAATACTAACTTGGATAATTGTTTTCCCCTTGGTTGACAGATTTAACTTTGTGGGGATGAGCATAACTTCACTTATAGTCTCCGCAAGCGGAATCTGGCTTTATTTTAGACTCAAAAAGGATTTGAATTTTGTCTTTTTGGCTAATTTTTTGCCCTATTTGGTATTTTCACTAGTATCTGTTTGCGTATTTGTTATTTTGAGTAACATTCTACCACCGAGTCTTTTGGCATTATTTTTTAAAGGCATAGTGTCTGTTTGTGTTTATTTAGCCCTGCTTCTTGTATTTATGAGGAAACAAACGGTGAGTAATTTTTCGAAACTTTATTTCTTGGTAAGAAGTTGACCATAAATTGTCTCGAGCCTTTTAACATAGTGGGAGATATCGTAATAACTTTTGGCTATTTTTAGGCTGTTTTTAGAAAACAACTCTCGCAACCTTTTATCCTTTTTGAGCTTTAACATTTTTTGAGCAAGTAAATCTGGGTTTTGGGGAGGGACAAGATAACCATTTAAACCTTCTTTGACTATTAACTTATTTCCACCCCTATTGGTGCTTATCAAGGGCAGAGCGCAGGCCGCGCCTTCCATCATTGAGATACTAAGAGACTCTTCTTGCGAGGAGCACACCAGAATATCAGTTGCTCTGTAGACTGTCGGCATGAAACTTTGGAATCCTCCCAAAATAACTTTGTCTTTTAGGTTTGCGTTGCTTTTTAGATAGTTGTCAATCTGCTTTAAATAATTATTTCCTTGTTCAGAGAAATCACCGGCTTTTGATCCAACAATGTAAAAGGCGACATCTGGTTCCTGCTGCAAGACTATTTTTGCGGCTTTTAAAAAAGTTATGTGGTCCTTTATAGGGTCAAGTCTGGCAACCAGAGTGAATATAAACTTATTTTTTGGCAAATTAAGAGTTCTTTGCGCCTGCAATTTATTGCCTGGTGCAAATACATTGGTGTCTACTGCCAAGGGTACTGTTTCAATTTGCTTTGAGGTAAGGACGCCTTTATCTTTAAGATGTTTTGTAACAAATGGGGAGATGGCAAGGACTTTATTGATAAAAAATCTGGTAGCAAAATCCTGAAATATATAAATCGAATCCCATTTTCCGTGCGCTGTGGCAATGGTAGGGATTTTCAGCAGTTTGGAAACAACTCCGGCGTAGACAGCAAGATTCAGATGATTAACATGTATTAAATTGGGTTTTATTTTTCTTGCAAGTTTGTAAAGGGCCAAGATTCCTGACGGTGATATGCCGGGCATAAACAGTGTTCTTATGAAGTAGCCGTTTAAAGGGATAATAAATGTTTTAATTTTTAGTTTGGCAAGAGCCGTTTTGAGCTGACCATTACCGGTTACGACCACAAAAGGATCGTATTTTGTTTTGTCGAGTTTTGAAATAAGCGAAAGAAGAGTGGTTTCGCCGCCGCCTATGTTCGGATGAAAAGTCAGATACAGGATTTTCTGCTTTAAGGACATTTCAGAAAGTGGATAAAATACTGGTAATCTGGTCGGCTTTTTTATCCGTAACCCAGAATCCGTTGGGGATAATTAACTCCTGATTATCAAATTCGGAAACGCCGGGAAGAGGGTCTTTTTTATTCGCAGAAAAACTTTGTTTATATTTTGCAAAGACAGGGTAAAGATCGTTTCTTCTATGAGCTTCCTCTGCAGCAACATTAATTTTAGCCAATGCTTCTACTAATTTAAGGCGGTTTCGGCTGCTGCCACACAGAACTGTAAACATCCAGTAATTTGGTTCTGCTCCTTTGAGGATTTTTTGGGATTTGAGGATTCTA
>CAYMGH010000009.1:0-19418 GCA_964389935.1 uncultured Gammaproteobacteria bacterium
TTGGATTCTTTACTATTGCAAGAAAACAGAAGTAAATTGTCAGAAACGTTAATAGCGGCAATAAATTTGCATGGAATGCAAAAGTAGAAATATTGATCAGCGTTGCGCTGAATAAAATAATAATCGCTAAAATAAAAGCTAATTGTTTTCCTATGTATTTAAAAAATAAAAAATATGCAAGCGCTCCGGTTAAAATTATCATTGAAGCTGTGAAGAATACTGCAGAAAGTGGATGGCCACCGGAAATTAACAATGGAATTGATAAAAAGTAAAACCATAATGGCCCAAAATAAACTCCCCAGATACTGGCTGCCGGACCAATTAGAGTAGGTATGTGATAAAAACTTATATCTTTTGCCCAGAGTAAATCCCTGCCCATATCATAAGCGAAAGGAACTGAATCCCTGGTGATTAAATAAATTCTTAGCAATGTGGCTGCGAGAACAATTATTACCAATGGTAGTTTAGATTTCACATCTTTCGGGAATTGTAACAAATTATTTGATGAGTCTTAACCCTTATGTATGGGAGAATTGACCAACCCGCACTTTTTCCATTTTAAACCGGAGCCGCAAGGGCAGGGGTCATTCCTGCCGATTTTGTCAACTTTAATAGGTTTATTGCTGATTAGGTTATGAGGATTTGCGGTAGCTGACTGTGAACTTTTTTCTATTGCTTCGAGTCTGGCTATTTCGGCATCCAATTCGTCATCGGTCATTTGGTTTGGGTCTTTTTCAACTGGAGTTTGAAAAGTTGCTCCACTGGACTTCTTGGGTTCATTTGCAATTGGTGACTGGCCATCACCGGATAGTTTAGCTTGCGGGTGAACTTCAATTCCCTGTTCTTCCAATTTCTCGATCGCCGGCTCTCGTCTAACCTGGACCCTGAAAATCCGGTGAACTATGTCGTAGTCAATGTTAGCCACTAATTTTTCGAACATCGAATAAGCCTCTTGTTTATACTCAACCAAAGGATCCCGCTGCCCGGCAGCGCGCAAGCCAATTCCTTCACGAAGATCATCGAGAGAATCCAAGTGCTGTATCCACAATGTATCGATTACGGAAAGGCTGACGAATTTTTCGATATCTCGAGCCTGTTTCTCGCCCAAAGACTTTTCTCGCTCATCATAAAGAGCGCCAATTACATCTTTGAGAAAAGTGGAAAGTTTTTGAGGATCATTGATTTTTTTAATATCTGTAAGCAAAGACTGCTCGCTTGTCTCGTCAAAAGAAACTATGGTGGTAAATTCTTTAATTATTTTTTCATGTTCGGGTTGGGATGTTCCTTCGGGAGAATGCATCAAGACGAGATTTTCAACTTCTGCATGAATCTTCTCCTGAATTTCTTCTTTTATTTTATGTGCCTGCTTCTCATCCTGAATCGAAACCAGAATCTCATTTCTTCGCCTATAGATTATTTCTCTTTGCCTGTTGGCAACATCGTCGTATTCTACTAAGTGTTTGCGAATATCAAAATTGTGAGTTTCTACTTTAACTTGCGCGTTTTCTATTGCTTTTGACACCATACCGTGCTCAATCGGCGTATCTTCAGGAAGTTTAAAAGAGGTCATAATTTTGGCGATTTGTTCCCCACCGAATAGCCTCATTATTTCATCTTCCAGCGACACATAGAATTTTGATGAGCCAGGATCGCCTTGGCGGCCGGAACGACCACGAAGCTGGTTGTCAATGCGTCTTGCTTCATGCCTTTCAGTTCCGACAACGTGCAGGCCGCCCAGTTCTATAACTTCGTCGTGATTTTTTTGCCACTTTTCAAAGTCTTTACCGGATGTAATCGGCCTTCCCAATTTGTCGGTCGGAGGAGTTCCGCCCAAAATCACATCAACTCCGCGTCCGGCAATGTTTGTTGCCAGTGTAACAGTGCCTCGAGTTCCGGCTTGAGCAATAATTTCAGCTTCCCTCTGATGATTTTTAGCATTTAGGGCTTCGTGTCTGATGCCTTTTCTTTTGAGAAGAGAAGCAAGCAAATCATTTTTCTCGATTGAGGTTGTACCAATTAGAACCGGCTGCCCTTTTTCATTCCTTGTGGCCACTTCAGTTGCAACAGCGGTGAATTTGGCTTTGGCAGTTTTGTAAACGACATCGGTAGCATCTTTTCTAATCATTGGCTTATTTGTCGGAATTACCATAACCTCGACATTGTAAATTTTGTGAAATTCTTCAGCTTCTGTGGCAGCGGTTCCTGTCATACCGGCCAACTTTTCGTAGAGCCGGAAATAATTTTGGAAGGATATTGTAGCCAGAGTTTGTGATTCTTTTTGAACCTCCACCCCTTCTTTTGCTTCTATTGCCTGATGAAGTCCTTCCGACCATCGCCTGCCATGCATCAAGCGCCCGGTAAATTCGTCAACTATGATTATTTCTCCGTCTTTGACAACGTAATCTTTATCTTTGCGATACAAGGTTCTGGCTCTCAGAGCCTGTTGAATATGGTGAATAGTTCCAAAATCTTTTTCGTAAAGATTGGGAACTTGGAGCCGTTTTTCTACTTTGGCAATTCCATGTTCTGTTAGGTTAGCTGTTTTTAGTTTTTCATCGATTACATAATCGGTCGAGCCAGACAATTCATCAACTAATTTCGCAAACTGGAAATATTTGTCGGTCGCTTGGGCTGCAGGCGCAGAAATAATTAGAGGGGTTCTGGCTTCATCTACTAAAATTGAATCGGCTTCGTCGACGATTGAGAAGTAATGTTCCCGTTGGGCTTTGTCCGAAAGCGACCATATCATGTTATCCCTAAGATAATCAAAACCAAACTCGTTGTTAGTACCATAGGTTATATTCGCCTCGTAGGCTGCTTGTTTTTCATCAGGGCGAAGATGGCGCAGACGCCAGTCGGTCTGGGTTTTGTCTTCAAATTTTGGGTCGTAAATAAATGCCTTTTCCTGCATGATGCAGCCGGCGGAAACACCAAGAGCAGCGTAGATTGGGCCCATCCAGCCAAGACCGATTCTGGCCAAGTAATCGTTAACAGTTGCCAAGTGTACTCCTCTACCTACCAAAGAGTTGAGGTAGAGAGCTAGAGAAGCTGTCAGTGTTTTTCCTTCTCCGGTTCTTTGTTCGGCAATTTTTCCCTGATGAAGAACTATGCCTGCTAAAATTTGAACATCGAAATGACGCTGATTGAGAGTTCTTTTGGCTGCTTCACGAACTGTGGCATAGGCTTCCGGCAGTAAATCGTCCAGTGAGGTTCCTTTTTCAAAGCGTAGTTTAAATTCGGCAGTTTTGGCCTTTAGTTTTGCATCGGTTAACTTTTGAATTTTATTCTCAAAGCTTCCGACTTCCAAAACTAGAGGTTGAAGCTTGTTAACCTGTTTTTCGTTTGAATCTAAGAACTTATTTAGAAATCCCAGCATTTTTCTTTCTTAGTTTTTGCGATTGTTCGACAAGTCGCACCCAGAGTGCTTTCGTACTTCTGCCTGATTCATGTTTTACTCTATGTTTACGCATTTCGCGCTCTTGTTTTTTTTGGCGATTGAGCTTTTTGACTTTTGCTTGTTTATGATCAGGCAGGTAGGACATGGGTGTAAATTTTAACATAAAAAGCCTCCTCGAGCAGCGGGAGGCTTTGGATCTAAATTATGACATGAAAATTTGGGTGTCAACTTATTTTTAGATATCAATCTGGCAACTTTTCACAAGATACACTATCGATGTAATCAAGTGCATCGAGGCTGTCTCTTATCCGATAGCATTCTGAATAAGTTGGGGTGTATATCTGAAATGTGGTTGGAGAACCTTTTTTTATGCTGGATTCTGTTTGATATATACTAATCTGTTCAGTCAAGTCTTTGGTATCCGAGTCTGTAGCTCTTTTTGTAAACCGACCAGAAACTAAATAATCGAAATCCGCGGGTGTAGATAATGCAGACGTATTTTCTGAATTTTTTTTGTAATCATCGTATAGCGTTAATGCAACCAAAACAGCTGCGGTGATAAGCCCAAAAATTATGATGATTGCCGAAAAGCCCTTCATAATTTAAGTCTAGCAAGAAAGCAAAAAGTGGTAAAGTTGCTTATGCAGGGATTTTGGAAAAGTTTGTGTATTTTTGGAGGACTTTGGGAATTTCGATTGAGCCGTCTTTAGTTTGATAATTTTCCATGATAGCAATTAAAGTTCTGCCGATTGCAAAAGCTGTTCCGTTTAAAATGTGGACGAGCCCTGTTTGATCACCATTTCTGTATTTAATATCAAGTCTGCGAGCTTGGAAATCGGTTGTTGTTGACACAGAGTGAGTTTCCCGGTATTGGTTTTGAGAAGGAAGCCAAGCTTCTATATCGATTTTTTTAGCAGTTGGAAAGCCTAAATCACCTGTGCACATTGCAACCACTTGATAGGGAAGATCCAAAGCTTTAACTAATTTTTCCTGGAGTGATAGTAAGTATTCGAGTTCATTTTTATCATCTTTTGGATTTATGAATGAAACCATTTCAATTTTATCGAATTGATGGACACGAAAAATGCCTCTGGCATCTTTGCCGTAAGAACCAGCTTCGCGGCGAAACGATGTCGAAAATGCAGCATAGCGGCGGGGGAGATCTTTGGAATCAAAAACCTCATCCATATGCATTGGCACAACTGAATGTTCAGCTGTTCCAACTAGAAATTGATCACCTGTTTGGCGAGGCGAGTCAAGTTTGTAACCTTCTCCCCTTTCATACTCCGGATAACCAAGCCCTGCGACGGCTTTTTTATTAATGATTACCGGTGGAATAATTTTGATAAATCCTTCGTCCTCAAGTAACTCAAAACAAAAGTTGACTAGTGCTAGTTCGAGAACCACCAATTCATTTTTGATAAATGACTGTCTGGGTCCGGAAATTTTTGAAGAGCGTTCAACATCAATTAAATCCAAGCTTTCACCGAGTTCTAAATGATCTTTAGGTTTAAAGTTGAATTGGGTTTTGCGCCCGACTTGCCTGATAACTTTATTCTCTGACTCGTCACGACCAACCGGGACATCATCCTTGGCGAGATTCGGAATTTGCCTGACAAGATCATAAAATTCTTCATTTAGCTTTTCCAGTTTATTCTCGTCTAGCTTTAAATCTTTTTTGAGCTGCTGACCCTGTTTCTCGTCACGCTTTTGGGCGATTTCTTTGCGTTTTGACCTGAGCTTATCAACTGCTTCAATTAACTCCCGCCTTTTTTTATCAACTTCCAAAAGTTTTTTAATGTCAACTTTATAGCCTTTATTTTTGGCGTTTTCTTCAACTTTTTTGGCGTTTTCGCGAATGAATTTAATGTCTAGCATAATTTAGTTCTGAGTTATGAGTAATGGGTTCATAGTTTTAATTTTAAAACTTCTCGATTCCCCCGCAATGCGGGGTCGCTCGAAGAATACCTGTACTGAGCTTCGTCGAAGTATTGTTCGAGCTTGCCTGCCCGCCGGCGAGGCAGGTCGAGAACTTCCCTACTTCTTCTGCCAAGACCTTTCCGGCTCAACTTCGTCTTTAATTATCATTTCAACTGCAGTTTTGTGCCAGGGGATCTTAGTTATATGATAAACCTCTTTAAAATATTTTAGCGCGCTTGCCGCTGCCGGAACACCTTTGGCTTGAGCTAGAGCATCTAAGTTATCTGCAACCTTACAAACCCTTGCTTCGACTGATTTTCTCCCCATATACTCATCCACTAGCTCGATTATCTCTTTTTTCTGGGGAAGGTCGGTAACCAGCCACTTAAGGCCTTCTTCTTCAATCGGCGCGAATGCCCCCTTTGCCATTCCTTTAACAAAAGTGCCGACGTCACCAACAATGGTTTCCGCCATATCGTGAAAAAGGGCCATTTTGACAGCCTTATCAACATCTATCTTCTGGCCACTCTTTTTAATTTCGGTTGCAAGTAAATAAACAAGCATCGCTGTTGACCAGGAATGGGCAGCAACACTGTCTGCTTCATTTCTTTTAAAACCCAGAGCAATAAAGCCTTGTCTGGGAAGTTCTTTTGCCCACTGCAAAGTTAGAAAAACTTTGAGAATTTTTTTAAGCGCCTGATTTGTCATGTCCTTAACCTACGAGGTTTTGTGCTTTTAACCTCGTAGGTTGTTTCCCCTTTGGCCTTAAAGTCGGGAAGAGAATGACATCGGAAATTGAAGCAGAATCTGTCATGACCATTACCCACCTGTCGATGCCCGGACCGATTCCGGATGTTGGCGGCATTCCGTATTCCAAGGCTTCCAGAAAATCTTCGTCTAAAATCTGGGCTTCCTGATTTCCAGAGGTTCGTTTATCCTTTTCGCGAATCCATGCTTCTTTTAGTTTCTGCGGGTCGTTTTGCTCACTATAATTTGTGCCCATTTCCATTCCTGCAACATAAACATCAAAACTTTCCACAAACCTTGGATTGTCGCGTTTTTCTTTAGCAAGCGGGTAAAAATCTGCCGGATAGTCGTAAACAAATGTGGGCGCAATTAACTCTGTCGTGCATTTTTTCTCAAAAATCTCAAGCAGGATTTCCCCGTCCGTCATAAAGTCTTTTACGTCAACACCCAGCTTTTTAGCTAACCTGCTTGCCTTCTCGAGAGTATTTATTTGCTCGATGTGAAATCCAGTGTGCTTTTTGAAAAGTTCCGCAAGTTTTATCCTTTTCCACGGCCTTTTAAATTCAATTTCAGAATTTTGGTATTTAAGTTTTGTTTTTCCAAATACTGTCTTTGCAACAAATTCAAACATTTCTTCAATTAAATCCATATTATCAATGTAAGTGGCGTATGCTTCCATTGTTTCAAGCATTGTAAATTCAGGATTATGCTGCCTGTCCATTCCCTCATTGCGGAATGTGTGGCCTATTTCAAAAACCTTTTCAAATCCGCCAACTATTAGCCTTTTCAGGTAGAGTTCATTGGAGATTCGCAGATAATAATCTGTATTTAGAGCATTATGATGAGTAGTAAATGGCCTTGCGCGGGTTCCACCATAAAGGGGCTGCAGGATTGGTTCTTCTACTTCAAAATAACCTTTTTTTTCAATTAAAAACTTTCTAATTGCATTGACAATTTTTGATCTTGTTTTAAAAATATCCTTGACCCTTTTATTGATAAGTAAGTCAAGATATCTTCTTCTGGTTCTTTCTTCGATATCTTTTAACCCGAACCATGTTGAAGGAAGCGGCCTAACAGATTTTGTCAGTAATTTAAAGCTTGAAGCAAAAATAGTCAGCTCCCCTGCTTTTGTTTTATCTACTTTTCCACTAACTTCTATAAAATCACCGATATCGAGCAACTCTAACAACTGACTACTAACATTTGACAATTGACCTTTTGAGAAGAAGAGTTGGATTTTGCCCGATTCATCTACGAGGTCTGCAAAAGAAGAACCCCCATGGCCGCGAATAGCCATTAAGCGGCCTGCCGTTTGGACATTTTTACCAAGCGAATTTAGACACTCGGAAACTGAATGTTTTTTGTTTGATTTGGCAGGATACGGATCAATTTTAAGTTTTCTGATTTTTTCAAGTTTGTCGAGGCGAATCTTTCGCAGCTTTTCAATCGGTTCCATGGCTTAGAGTATACGAGAAGAAAAGTTTGATAACAAGAGTTTTTTTAAAATTAAGCACAAGCTACTGCGCTTGGCTGAGAAATTTCTTTTTTCGAGTTTGAATTAACATTTCTTTTCTCTCTCCCAATTTCAAGCACTCTTCTTTTAAGCTGTCCGGGTGTATAGGGTCTTTCAGATAAATCTCTAATTAATTGTTTTCTTCCTCGATCGTTTAATATATCGATGATATCTAAAAATAACTCCGCTCCAAATGCATAGCTTGGCAAGTATGCTTGATTTGTCGCATCTTGAGTACGCCATTTAATTTGTCTTCTGATATCACTGTCGGGCTCCCATGGAATGTATTTATGAACATAATCTATGACATCTTTAATTTTCGGTCTGTTTGGGCCGTTTAGCTGTAAAGAAACGTTTCCATATACAAGATATCTTAGTATACTTGCGTCTACTTGGAATTTACCTTCTTTTGAAAGACCTTGGTAAATTTCTGGAACAAAGTGGGTAATAGTAAGCGCGAGTCCTTCTTCAACTACCGACTCAGGTCCATGAACAATTGTTTGACCGACAACCTCAGGCATCTTCCCACTTTTAATTCTATTTCGCCAATCATTCATTCTTCTTAAGTGCTCAACTACTTCATGATTAGCAAGTTCTTCTGCTTTACCAGGTGTCCAAATTTTTGTTTTATAAAAATTTAGTTGCAAAACAAACTCTAAAGTTTCCCAGTTGGTTCTGGACCAAGCATAGTAGTACTTATTTTCCTTAACTGATTCTATATCATATTCAAGGTCTACAGGCTGACCTGTAAATCTCTCTATTTTGCGAAGCGATTCTCGAACTGCTTGTCTTATCTGTTCTTTAGTTTCCTCATTACTGAGACGTTTTTTTTCTCCCCAACGTAAATATTCATCTGGACTATTAACTACTATCTCAGAGGAATCTGCTAATTCCAAAAGTTGATCTCTCTTAGGACCCAAATAGCTGTCTTTCGTTTCCTCGTGAGTACCTCCATTAGTTTTCTCAATATATGGAAGCCCGTTAACTTCATTTCTTAATCTTTTAAGAAACCACGACGATGCTTCTCCACGAGCTATTAGAAATTCTAAATAATGCTCATGTTCTGGTGAACTTGGTTGAATAGAGACAATTCCCCCGATTAAATCATTGAGAACCTTTTCCATATGTAATCTATCCGCAGGGGTCACTTGTTGACTGAATCCTCTTGCAACTTCTTCGTGATATTCTGGTCCTGCAGTTAAATCGAAGTCGATAATCCTACCGCCTTCCCTTACATTCCATTGTCGATAAGCGTGTAAAATCCGTGCATAAATCTCCTGCTCTGGGGGAGTATTTTCTCTTCTGAATAACGATGGTACAAAAGAACCTCTTTCTGAACTAAGTAATGACATTTTTACCTCATGTAAAGGGCGTATTATATCCTGTTTAGACAAGACTATTCAAGTTTTTATGGAATTTCTCAAATATATCAAGGTTTGCATATGTCTCCACGAATTTTTTAGCATCATCGTAAGTTCCTACAGCTAGTATTCTTTCAAGGGTGTCAGTAAGTTCTCCTAAAGATACAAAAAGCTTGGTAAAGTTGGGCCAGGAGAAGCCATTGGACTCTCTTATAGCACCGTTTTCCAAAAAGTAATTTAGTGCAATTGCAAAACCTTGAGCATAATGGATAACACTGGGTTCTTTGAGGTATGATAGCCACCAAGAAAATGAAAGAGCTATAAACATAACCATAATTGCTTCGAGCTCTTTTTGGGTTATAGCATCTTTTAAAAGTAATGAACCGCAAGATTTTACTCCGAATACTGATGCCGAAATTTCATCAAATATTGGAAAGTATTCTTTTAACCTTCTTTCCGCATCCCTATATCTTAAAAGTGGGTGAGAAATTTCGTGAAGATATGCGTTTCTTAAAGAACCTAATTTCAAGACATCTACAGGATAATCTTTTTGAAACTTTTCCTCAAAAATTGCGTGAAAAATTGGGTGTCTTTCGTCACTAAACTTACACTCAAAAGAAGGTTTGAATATTGTAACTTCGGAGCCGTGTTTTTCCATAAGGTTAACATTATTTGGCAAATTGGAACTGGTGAACATGAACCTAGCTATGAGTCCGGAGAAAATTAGGGTATCATCAACTCTTATCTGAATTTTGTCCAGAAGGTCGACTTTTTCGGATGGAGCGAGTACTTTTCTTCTTGCTCCAACTATATAATCTTTAAATTTAATCGCGTCTTCAGTTTGCTTTTTGTCCATTATGCCGACCCATGCCTGATACGAACATTTGGTGAAAAAGAGTTTGTCGTTATATCTTTCTATTGGACCAATTACGAAGTTGATTTTGTAGGGCTTTATTGAAAGCCAATAAATATCTGAAGCCTCATAGTTACCATCTAAAAGGGCATCTGCCTGTAATTCGAGACGCTTCGCAAAGTCTCGATTCTCTGTAATTTTCGCGGCGTCCCTGATATATTCGGCAGTTTTTGCCAGTTCTTTCTTATATCTAATGTGAAATGGTACTGCCTTCAGGTTTCCCTTTAGCCCTTTTTCAACCATTGTGTAAGGAGAAAGGATATCGGGATTTTCTTTAGCCGCTTCTTTTATTTGCTGCTTGGTAACATCCCTCGGGTAAAAATTTGCTCCATTGTTATTGCGGTTTTCTTGCTTAAGATAGATAGGCGCTATTGACTCTGCCGCTTTAATAAGTTTGGCAAGTACTTTCCTTTCTGAAGATGTCAGTTTCAATCCCGTCTGAGGGAATCTGACAACCGGATAATTTATTGGGGTCATTTTATCTGAAGAAGTTTGACCTTACTTTTGACCGGCCCCTCGCCTATGTCTATTAACTCACCCTCTTTTAAGTTTAGTAATGCCTTACCTACTGGCGATTCATTGGAAATTTTTTTCTTTGAGGGGTCTGCCTCCATTGAACCTACTATAGAAAACTCGTGGATTTCGTCATTCATTTCGACAACTACTGTCGAACCTATCACCACAAAATCGGTAGTTTGTGGCTGCTGGGCGATTTGGGCGTGCGGGATAACTTCCTCAAGTTGTGAGATTCTTGCTTCTATTAAAGACTGTTCTTCTTTGGCGGCATCGTATGCGGAGTTTTCGCTTAAATCTCCAAACTCTCTGGCTCTTTGGATTCTCCTGATGATTTGAGGTCTTTTTATCGAAATCAATGCATCATATTCGGCCTTTATTTGATCCAAGCCTTTTTGCGTTAAAACAATTTTTTTAATAAGGTGTCTCATTTACAAATTGGAGATGATATTTTAGTTCAAAATATCCGATCAGTCAAGTAAAATCAAGCAGGATTTGGCTAATTAATTTGACTTCGGATATAATTTGCCATATATTCAGGCTCCATCGAGTCAGACTCGATTGGATCGCCAAGTTTGACTTGGCTCCATCGTCTAGTGGTTAGGACGCCAGGTTCTCAACCTGGTAACAGGGGTTCGACTCCCCTTGGAGCTACTTAAATATATCATGCAAATAATTTCAGCTTGCCTTTCGTTTATTTTATTGGTTTCAAGTCTCTTTCCAACCATGTTGTTTGCCCAATCCCGAGTTGAAATCGAAAATGTCAGCGGAGGGCAAATTGATGAAGCTGTTGCGCAAACAGTGCCGACTAGATTTTTACCAAATCAGCCTTTGTATTTTTTAATTACCATAAAGGAATCAGTTACTAGATTTTTTAAACCGTCGGCTGCCGAGCGAGCGGAGTTTGATTTTATTCTTTCAGGTAAACGACTAAAGGAAAGCTATTTGCTTAGCAAGAACAATAATTTAAATGAAGCGCGAAAAAATTTAAACAGGTACGTAAGTCGACTTAATAAGATGAGAGGGCAAATAGAAAAAGCCAGAACGCAAAACCAGGATATTGCAAAACAAATTGATGTTATTTCGGAAGGATTCGAAAGCCACAAAACTTTTTTAATTTATTTTTTAGAGAAACACGATACTTTCGGCCAGGAACTAATGGATTCTGTCGAGGCTTTTGATGAGGCGGTGGGGGCGATAGATATAATTAAACCCGGAATTGCCGACAGGTTCCAAATCTTATCTGTTTCTGTAAAAGACGACGACGCTAATTTGGACCGGTCAAACGATACACAACTTTCCCCAATACTCAACGAAGCTTCACCATCATTCAATCCGAGACGAATAATTTATTAGTTAGATGAATGGAAATGCAGTTAAACTAAAAACGGAATTAAGAGTAAAGCCACTATGTTGATTATTTTAATCATTGGGTTAATAGCTGGTCCTGCCGTATCCTTGTATGGATCGCCGACTGTATCGCCGGTAACTGCCGCCTTATGAGCATCGGAACCCTTGCCCCCCAGCTGTCCACTTTCGATAAATTTTTTGGCATTATCCCAGGCAGCCCCTCCTGTGGTCATGGAAATTGCCACAAATACTCCCGAAACAATTGAGCCGATTAAAAGACCTCCCAAAGCTTTGATACCAAGCAAAAAACCAACAGCTATCGGAGCGATTATGGGAATTAATGCTGGGGCTATCATTAGCTTGATGGCTTTGGTAGTAACAATGTCAACTGCCCTGTCATACTGAGGTTTGCTTTTGCCTTTCAAAATTCCGGGTATTTGCTTAAATTGCCTTCTAACCTCTTTGACTACCTCGCCTCCGGCAATCTGCACAGCTTCAAGAGCAAAAGAAGCAAAAAGGTAAGGGAGGGATGCGCCAATAAACAAGCCAACTAAGACTTTGGGGTCTGAAAGAGTAAACTCAACTGCTGACCCTAAAGCGGCAAGCTCTTGAGAATAAGCAGCAAATAAAACTAGAGCTGCTAAGGCAGCTGATGCAATTGCATAGCCTTTTGTAACTGCTTTAGTTGTGTTACCAACAGCGTCCAGCGGATCGGTTCTATCCCTGACCTCCTGCGACAAATTGGCCATTTCGGCGATTCCCCCTGCATTGTCGGTTATTGGTCCATAAGCATCGATGGCCACAATAATACCTGTCAGAGAAAGCAGAGATACGGCAGCAGTTGCAATTCCATAGAGTCCGGCCAGCGAAAAAGCAGTAATGATGCCAGCACTTATAACCACAATTGGCCAAAATGTAGATCTCATAGAAACAGCCAGACCCGCAATAATATTGGTAGCGTGGCCTGTTTGAGAAGCTTCGGCTATTTGCCTAACTGGCTTATATTTTGTTGCTGTATAGTATTCGGTAATGAAAACAATAAGTAAGGTAACAATTATTCCAACGAGTGACGAGAGAAAAATATTTATGGGATCGTAAATTCCGTTGGCGTTCATCATGATTACCGTTGTTGGATAAAACCCCAAAGCCGAAAGGGCAGCCGCAACAAAAAGTCCTGTGTAAAGTGCTCCCATAATATTCTTGTTTTTGGGCAGTTTTACAAAAAATGTGGCGATTATGGTTGCTATTATAGCGACAGCTCCGATGGCGATTGGATAAAGAAGAGCGCCGATAAAATCCGGAAAAAGCAAACTCCCCAGTAACATGGCGGCAATTATAGTTACTGCATAAGTTTCGAAAAGATCGGCTGCCATTCCTGCGCAATCCCCTACATTATCACCAACATTGTCAGCAATTGTGGCCGGGTTTCTGGGATCATCTTCGGGGATTCCCACTTCTGTTTTACCGACTAAATCCGCTCCGACATCGGCCCCTTTGGTGAAAATACCACCGCCTAACCTTGCGAAAATTGAAATTAAAGACGCTCCGAATCCTAAACCAATCAGGCCCTGAATATCTCCGGTTGCCCCAAAATATCCGGAAACAGAAAGAAGGGCAAGACCCACAACCAAAAGGCCGGTTACAGACCCGCCGGCAAAAGCTACAGAAAGTGCTTTTGATAAACTTTTAGTTGCAGCCTGGGTTGTTCTGACATTAGCCCTCACCGAAATATTCATACCGATAAAACCGGATATTGCAGAAGCAATAGCTCCTGTCAAAAAACCAATAGCAGTTTGAACAGAAAGCAGTAGGGCAAGAACCACAAATATAGCCAAAGCTACTACGAAAATAACCGAATATTGTCTCTGAAGATAGGCAGCCGACCCTTCGGCAATGGCGTCGGCAATGACGCGCATTTTGGCTGAACCTGCGTCAAGCGAAACTATCCGAAACGATGTAATCACCCCGTATAAAATTGCCGCGACGGCGGCTGCCAGGGCGAACGGTAAGGCAAGGGTCGGATTAATGCTGAAAAAATCCATATTTCAGAATTAAAGCAGACTTTACGCCTGCTTTGCAAGAAGTTGAATTATACCTGAGGTGCCGCGGGGATGTCGATGCTTTCTTTTCTTGCCTTTGCTCTTTGCTCTCTTGCAGGCTTTTCTTTCGGCAAGGCTTTAGTCAGGGCAACTTTTAATACTTCATCCATGTGCTCTGCCAGTATAAATTGCAAGTCTTTCTTGACGTTTCTGGGAAAATCCTCCAAATCTTTACTGTTTGCTTTGGGTAAAATAATCGTAGTTAATCCGGCGCGGTGGGCTGCCAGAGATTTTTCCTTAAGTCCGCCAATTTCTAAAACTCGGCCTCTTAAAGTTACTTCACCGGTCATAGCGACTTCTTTTCTGACCGGAATTTTGGTGAGAGCCGAAACTAAGGCTGTGGTCATGGCAATGCCGGCAGAAGGCCCTTCTTTGGGAACTGCGCCTTCGGGAACATGAATATGAACATCTGTTTTTTGCAAGTAGTTTTCGCTCATGCCCAAAATTTTCGCTCTTGATTTAACATAAGACAGGGCAGCCTGAGCTGATTCTTTCATAACGTCTCCGAGCTGACCGGTCAGAAGAAGATTGCCTTTACCCGGCATAAGCGTCACTTCTACAAATATTATTTCGCCGCCAGCTGAGGAAACCGAAAGGCCGGTCGACATACCGACTTCGTCTTTGGTTTCGGCAATTGCTTTGGTAAATTTGTGAGGACCAAGATAGCTGTGCAACTGTTTAGAACTAATCCTGATTTTATTTTGCTGTTTCTTGGTAGCTATTTTTTTAGCAACTTTCCTAAGTACTGCCGCGATTTCCCGCTCTAACTCCCTGACTCCGGCTTCTCTGGTGTAGCGGGAAACAATTTCTTTGAGGGCGCCATCTGAAATTTCCGTTTGTTTTTTGGAAAGTCCGTGAGATTTAATTTGCTTGGGGATTAAAAAGCTCTTGGCAATATGAAACTTTTCCTCTTCAGTGTAACCGGGGAAATTAATAACTTCCAGCCTGTCGCGCAGAGCGGGCGGGATGGTATCCAGTACATTGGCGGTTGTAATGAACATAACATCAGAAAGATCGTAGGCCACTTCCAAATAATGGTCTGAAAACGAGTTATTTTGCTCAGGATCTAATGCTTCCAGAAGCGCAGAAGAGGGATCTCCTCTGAAATCGGTTCCGATTTTGTCGATTTCATCGAGCATAAAAACCGGATTTTTGGTGCCGGCATTTTTGATGCCCTGAATGATTCTTCCGGGAAGAGCACCGACGTAAGTTCTTCTGTGTCCTCTGATTTCCGCCTCATCATGAATACCACCTAAAGAAACCCTAACAAATTTCCGGTCAAGAGCGCGGGCTATCGATTTGCCAATGGAAGTTTTACCTACTCCGGGCGGACCGTTGAAACATAAAATCGGACCCCTTATTTTGCCCACTAATTTATGGACGGCTAAGTATTCCAGAATTCTTTCCTTAACCTTAGGAAGGCCATAGTGATCTTCGTCCAGAATCTTCTCAGCTGCCGTAACATCAGATCTTTTCTTATCAACTACTTCCCAGGGAAGATCAACCAGCCATTCAAGATAGGTTCTGATGTAAGAGGATTCCGGGTTATAAGATGACATTTTAGCTAAGCGCGAAAGCTCGCGGTCGGCTTTGGCCTTGACTTCTTCGGGCATACCAGCCGCCTTTATTTTCTTTCTGAATTCTGAAATTTCCCTGCTGTCATCATCTTCACCGAGTTCTTTTTCAATTGACTTCATCTTTTCGCGCAGTATTGCTTCTTTGGTGACTTTGCCGACTCTTTCCTGAGTTTCGGTATCAATCTTTGAGGAAATTTCAAGAATTCTGATTTCGCGGATTAGAAGGTCGGAAAGTCTCTGCAGGCGGGCTTTTGTGTCAACCATTTCAAGTATTTGTTGCTTATCGCCGGTCTTCAGATCAATTGAAGCGGCAATTATGTTAACTAATTGATTTGGATCATCTGTCGAAAAAATGTGGATTGACGACTCTAAAGTTAAAATTCCGCCTAATTCTCCGTACCTTTTAATTTTGGCAAGAGTGTTTCTAAAAAGCGCCTCGATCTCGTCATTTTTTTGAGACAGTTCGGGGATTTCCTCAACTTTTACGGCCAGATAAGGATCTATTTGAGTAAACTCTTTTAAATAAACTCTACTCAAACCCTCAACCGCCAGATTGTACTCATTATCCACTTTCCAAAGACGCCTAATAAGACCTACAGTACCAACAGAATAAATATCGTTCGGTGCGGGGTTTTCCACTCTGGGGTTTTTCTGGGCTACAAAAACAACCAGTCTGTCTGTGGACCAACTATCGTCGAGGCCCAGTTTGACCTTTTGCCTGCCAACAGTTATCGGAACCATTGATGACGGGAAGACAACCGTGTCCCTGAGAGGTACGATTGGAAGCTCGTTTTTAATTCTGGGTTTTTGTGTATCGATGAGTGTTGCCATCCTTAACTTTGTTCAGGATAAATTATTACTACCCTGATTTATATTATATATGACTTACTTATAGATTGTCCTGATCCCGCTTAGCGGGATGAGGTAATTAGCAGATACAATACCATGAGTGCTAACTTCTGTCAACCCCGTTAGAAACTTTGGGAGAATATGTTTTCTTAATAGTTTTGAGATTTATAAAAAGATATATTCCAATTAAAAAAGCAGCAATGGATAACACATGTGCTATTTTAACTACCCCTACAGTCCAAGTATCAATTCTCCAAAACTCGGAGATAAAGCGGGAGACTGAATAAAAAATTAAATAAAGAGCAAAAACTTGACCTTTAATTTTTAATCTGCCAGACATTTTCAGTAAAGCAATAAAGAAAATAGAATCTAAAACTGCTTCGTAGAAAAAGGTCGGATGAAAATGAGCCGATGACAAAAATTCAGCAGGCCTAAACTGCTTTTCTATAAAAACCCCCCAAGGCGCATTTGTTGGCGGACCAAATCCTTCCTGATTAATATAATTTCCGAATCTGCCGATTGCCTGACCCAGAAGAATTGACGGTGCTGCTAAGTCCAAAGCTGAAAGTAAATCGATTTTTCTTACCCTAGCGACAATAACAAAACCCAAAAACAGTCCTAAAATAGCTCCCCAAATACCCAAGCCACCGTTGGCAATATATAAAATCGTGACCGGGTCAGTACTATAAATTTGCCAATTATCAGCAACATGATAAAACCTTGCGCCTATGATAGATAAAACAAGGGGAATTAGCAGAATCGGGTCATCGAAAATTGTTATTGGGATTTTGTGGAGATGGGCTCTTTTTTTAGCCAGATGCCAACCGATGTATATAGCAATTGCAATTATTAAACCGTAAAGATGAACTGAAACAGGACCAAATTCAATGCTTCTTGGAAACATGGCGTTTCGTTAATAAGTGGGAGATTATTAAAATTATTGCAGCCATTGTGATTGTTTGCAGAGCTACTTGGTTTGCAAAATCCACAAAGAACTGAGGCGGAAATAATTTTATTAAGTTGGCTTCTTTGGGCAAAAGCCAATAATTATTACTAAACGTCAGTTGATGGAAATTAACAAATATTGAATCAAAATTTAACTTTGAAAAAAGCCAGAGAGTGATAATCGAAACAATAGTAATGAGAGAAGCTATATTTAAGTTATGGGCTGAAAACTTGAATTCTTTCTTGTGAATAACGTAGATCAAGCAGGTTAACGCTGCCCAAATCAACACATACAAGTAAAGATTAACCAGTTTAATTAGATTTTTAACGTCAATCAGGTGTAATATCTCTCTTTGCGAATAAAAAGTTGAGCTAAGCTCGCCATCACAGCAATAAAAATTAATTAATTGTCTGGCCTCAAAATTAACAACTTCAGAAGATGCGAAGCTCTCATATACTCCTAATTTTGCAAACTCCATTTTGTAGAAATTTTGGTTAAACACTAAGAGCCTGAAGTTCAGAAGCAAAAGAATCGGGGTTAAAAGGATAATTATTAAATAGTGAATGATGCCCACGAAATAATTTTAGCATGTATTCTTACTCGCTTTTTGCTAAAATCCAACGACGGTGGTTAAAATTTACACAAAGAGTGGAGATCGTGGTCAAACTTCTCTTTTTGGCGGGCAGAAGGTGGAAAAAAGTGATTTGAGAATTGATGCTTACGGGAATGTTGATGAGCTGAATTCGCAGGTTGGCACAATTCTCGCTGAGCTATATTCTTATTCTTCGAGTGAGCGTAAGCGAGTCGAGAAGTTTAGATTTGGAAGTTCTCGACAAGCTCGAACAATAAGAGTATTTGATGATCTTTCTAAAAAATTGACTCGGATCCAGGAAGAACTTTTTGTTTTGGGATCAGATTTAGCAACTCCCTTAAATATAAAAATAAAAATTCCTCGCGTAGTTAAATCATTTACCAATAGACTGGAAAAAGAAATTGACGCATGGCAGAAAAATTTGCCAGAGCTCAAAAAGTTTATTTTACCCGGTGGAAGTAAAGTCGGAGCTGAACTTCATCTGGCAAGATCAACGGCGCGCAGAACTGAAAGATCAATCGTGCGTTTGGCTCAACAGGAGAAGATAAACGAAAGAGACCTTATTTACATCAATCGCCTTTCTGATTGGTTATTTGTACTAGCCCGATTCGTTAATAATGTTGAGAAGATTAAAGAAACTGAATGGAAAGGCAGAGGTTAGAAAAAAATTATTACTTTATCTTTAAAACTACTTTGCCCCGTGGGTGACCTTCTTCTAAATGTGTAAACGCTTCTTTTGCTTCCACTAGCGAAAAAACTTTGTCAATTTGCGGCTTAATTTTGCCTTCTTCCACATACTTTGCCAAGCGGTTTAAGTGATCAGTGTTTGTATTTGTACTTTGGCCGATTGCACTAACACCATACTTTTTAGCCAGTTCTTCGCTAGGTGCGCCCAACATCGAAACAATAGTGCCTCCCCTTTTAACTACCTTAAAAGATTTGTCAACCATTTCCCCGCCACCTGTTGTAAAAACTGCGTCGAAATCTTTTATTTTGTCTTCGAAATTTTCGCCTTTGTAATCTATAGCTTCATCTGCACCTAATCTTTTAACAAACTCAATATCATCCGTGCTAACAGTTGTTGCGACATAGGCACCGATGGCTTTTGCAAGCTGGACTGCTATAGTACCGATGCCGCCTGCACCGCCATGGATAAGGATCTTTTGCCCTTTTCGTAGTTTAATGTGGTCTTCCAACGCTTGGATTGCACTTGCACCAACAAGCGGTAAAGAAGCAGCGCTAACAAAATCTATATTTTTTGGTTTTTGTGCAAGATTTGCTGTATTCCCTGCTACAAATTCGGCAAGACTGCCAGACCCTCCGGCGACGACAAGTGCCGCTCCATAAACTTCGTCTCCAACCTTAAAGTTAGCAACATCTTGTCCAACTTTAGTAACTATGCCAGCAAAATCTCCGCCCAATGTCACTGGAAGTTCTAGGGGAACTTTTTCTTTAAGATACCCACCTCTGACAAACGAATCAAAGGGGTTAAGGCTCGCAGCATACACCTCAGCTAAAATTTGACCGGGCTTAAGTGATGGATCTGGTACGTATTCGTTAATTTCAATAACATCTACCGGGCCGTATTTATTGATCTGTACTGCTTTCATTGGGTGAATGCGATTATATCACTAGTTAAAA
>CAYMGH010000010.1:0-1450 GCA_964389935.1 uncultured Gammaproteobacteria bacterium
TAGGATGTTGTTCAAATTATATATCAGCCTGACACAAGTGTCATCTGATATATGTCGCTTTATATAATATAAAGGAAGACATATCAGAGGAGCCCCGCACCGCGGGGATCTATTGATATAACTTAAAAGCGATAGAATCAGACGTAGGTTTTTTAATTATGAAGCTGTATGAGTTTGAAGGACATAAGATACTCTCAAAAGCGGGGATTGAGAGCCCGTTTTTTGTGACGTGCGCCAATTTAGAAGAGGTGCGTGAAGCAAGAAAACGCCTTAAATTCCCGTTGCTAGCTAAATTACAGGTGCTTTCGGGCAAACGCGGCAAAGCCGGCGGGATCGAAATTTTTAAAACCGAGAAAAAGTTAGTTGAATTTTGCCGCCAAAAATTCGGCAGTCATTTTCAGGGGGAAGAAGTTAAGTTCATTAATCTGGCGCAGTGGGTGAAAATAGAGGAAGAGTATTATGCCTCGATTAACTATGATACGCAAGCAAAGCAGCCATTTTTGCTGTTTTCGCATCGCGGAGGAGTGGATATTGAGGAAGTAAAAGCACAGGATCCTGCTGCAATTGTTAAGTATGAGATTAACCCAATAAGAGGGCCAGCGGAAAAAGATCTCAATAAATTATTTGCAAAAGACGAAAAGCTGGTCGATTTTGTGATGCGGCTTTGGGATGCCTTTTGGCGTTATGATTGCCGCTTGGTTGAGGTGAACCCCGTGGCTAAAGTGCTGAATGATTATTCTTCGGGCGAACCCTTCGATTCCACTCAGGCCTTCAGCTCTGAGACTCAGGCTCGAAGAGATAAACCCCGTGAGTCGAGAAGTTCTCGACCCGCTTCGCCCGCAAAGCGAGGCGAGCAAGCTCGAACTGTAACTAGTGAAAAGTATATGGCTATTGATGCCAAAGTGATTCTCGATGATAACGGTTTGGTTAGGCAGCAAGGTTTAGATGTTTTGCCCAAAGGTGCGATTGGAGCTGCTATTGCAAAGCGGGAAATTGAAGCCAGAAAAATTGACGCAGAAGATTATCGGGGAAGTGCCGGCTCAACTTTCATTGAGTTTGGAGGAGATATTGCGATACTTGCCAGCGGCGGCGGGGCAAGTTTAATGATAATGGATTCGGTTGTAGCAAGCGGGGGAAAGTGCGCTAACTACACTGAATATTCCGGTAATCCGCCGAGAGAAAAAGTAGAGAAGCTGACAAAAATAACGCTTTCTAAGAATGGAATTAGCGGTTGTTTGGTGGCTGGGGCTGTTGCCAATTTTACAGATATTTTTGAAACGTTAAGCGGTTTTGCGCAGGGGCTAAAATCAGTGAAACCAAAGCCCCAATATCCAATCGTTGTCAGGCGCGGAGGACCAAGGCAAAAAGAGGCGTACGCAATGCTTGCTAAATTTGCAAAAGGTGAGGGATTTGATATTCATTTGTTCGGGCCCCAAACGCCGATTTCGGT
>CAYMGH010000010.1:1550-18006 GCA_964389935.1 uncultured Gammaproteobacteria bacterium
CAAAAGGTGAGGGATTTGATATTCATTTGTTCGGGCCCCAAACGCCGATTTCGGTCGCTTGTAAAAAAATGGTTGAGTTGTCCGAGTCTTATAAGCTCGGAGATTTAAGAATTAAGATGTAGGATTTATGAGCGACAAAATCAAATCATTTACTGATTTAAATGTGTGGAGAGAGGGACATAAATTGGTACTCTTAGTTTACAGTGTTACTAAAGGTTTTCCAAAGACTGAGGATTACTCATTAACGAATCAGATGAGACGTGCTGCTGCTTCTGTTACAGCAAACATTGCCGAAGGTTTTGGTAGGAAAACTTATAAGGAAAAATTGCAGTTTTACTACCTTGCTCAAGGTTCTTTAACCGAGCTTAAAAATTTCGTTTTGATTTCAAAAGATGTTGGGTATCTTTCTGCGTCTGACTTTGACAGGTTGCTAAAACAATCTAATCTGACGCATCAACTTTTACAAGGGTTTTTGCAGAAAACGAAGACATTCATAAATCATAAATCGTAAATCTTATATGTAGCATATGGCTATATTGGTCGATCGCGAGACAAGAGTACTAGTTCAGGGGATTACCGGCAGGAGCGGAGCGCCGGTAACTTCGGAGTTGCTGGACTATGGAGTTAAGGTTGTGTCTGGAGTGACTCCGGGAAAAGGCGGGCAGGAAGTTGATACTGTGCCGGTTTTTAACAGTGTCAAGGAGGCAATAGAGAAAGTTGGGCCTGTTGATGTTTCGATGGTTTATGTGCCGCCACTGCTGGCACTGGATGCGGCAATGGAAGCAATTGAAGCTGAAGTTCCCCTGATTCATATATTTGTAGAAAAAGTTCCGATTTTCGATGTTGCCAAAATTTTGGCGCGTGCAAGAGAAAAGAATGTGCGGATTTTGGGGCCGGCTTCAGTTGGAGCGATTAGCCCGGGCCAGGGCAAAATTGGTTCTATTGGTGGTCCGAACCCCGACAAAGTTTTTTCTAAAGGCCCCATTGGCGTAATTTCAAAATCCGGAGGAATGTGCAGTGAACTTGGCATGCTGATTACTGAAAGCGGATTTGGCCAGTCGACTGTTGTGGGAATCGGCGGTGATTTACTTGCCGGAACTACTTTTGGCGATTTACTATTGGAGTTTGAAAAAGACATGCAAACTCGCGCGGTTGTTGCCTTTGGTGAAGTAGGGGGTAGTGCAGAAATTGAAGCGGCAAAGCTGATTAGAGAAGGGGAATTTACAAAACCATTTATTATTTATCTTGCTGGAAAATTTGCAGAAAAGTTGCCTAAAGATACGAGTTTGGGGCACGCCGGCGCAATTGTTGGTTTGGAAGCCACAATGGATGAGAAGATTAAGATTTTAAAGAATTCCGGAGCAATTATTGCCAAGCAATTTGAGGATATTCCAAAGCTAATTAAGCATAATGTTGGCTAGCCTTAAGTAAATATGCAGTATAATATTCGTTATATCAGCGGATCTCTCAGTGGGGGTTTACTTTGATATATTTTTAAAAAAATATAATATCTGATATGCCTAAGCCTTATCGCACATCTATCACACACCACGTTGAGGGGAAACCCCACGTTTATGGGTACGACCTGACCAAACTTGCGGGCAGTAAATCGTTTACAGCCGCTATTTATTTAATTTTAAAGGGTGAGATGCCGGACAAAAACAGCGAGAAGATGCTGGATGCTATGCTGACGATTGCTATTGATCATGGTGCAGAGCCTTCTTCGGTTGTGGCTGCAAGAAATGTTTATTCCGCAGGCTCACCACTTCAAGCGGCAGTGTCTGCCGGAGTTTTGGCGTTTGGCGAATATCATCGCGGAGCAATCTAAGAGTCAATGAAAACTCTAAAAAGATACGAAAGTGACGGTGCTGGTTCGAATAGTTCAGAACAAGCCAAAAAATTAGTGGATGATTTTAACAAAGAGGGTAAGCGGGTGAGCGGGTTTGGACACAGGGTTTATTCGACTGATCCCAGAACCCTGAGACTGCTGGAAATTGCCAAAGAGCTGGGATTTTATGGTAAATATGTGAAGTTTGCGCAAGAGGTTGAAAAAGAACTTTCAACTGAATTTAAGAAATTGCCGCTAAATATTGACGGAATTTTTGCAGCGTTACTTTTGGAAATGGGTTTTCATCCAAAAAGCGGCAAAGGCTTCTTTATTATTGCGAGAGTGCCGGGACTGGTTGCCCATGTGGTTGAAGAGTCGCTGCGCGAAAAGCCGGTGAGGAGGCTAACTGAAAAAGACGTGGAATACGACGGTCCACGCCCTCGCAAATAAAATTTGCGAGGGAATTTTCAATTTGAAATGAAATCTTAAAAATTAAGTTATTTAAACATTTAAAATTCATTAAAAATTAAAAATTTCAAATTATAAATTTCAACCTATGATTATTTTCGGCATAGATCCGGGCACCGCTACTACTGGCTATGGGGTAATTCAAACCCTAAAAGAAGGATCTTCTAAAAGCCTTAAACTCATTGATTACAACTGCATTGTGACGCCCAAAGAGATGGAAATGCCCTTGAGGTTAAATAGTATTCAAAAGGATTTAAAGAGGCTGCTTAGAAAGTTTAATCCAGATTGCGTAACTATAGAACAATTATTCTTTGGAATTAATTCCCGAACGGCGATGACAGTAGGGCAGGCCAGAGGAGTAATTCTTTCAACAGCAGCTGGTTATGGGCTGCCCATATTTGAGTATCAAGGCCTTCATATTAAGCACACTCTGACCGGATCGGGAAGAGCAGATAAAAAAGAAATTCAAAAACATGTGATGAAGTATCTGGGGAAAAGAAAGTTGCCAAAACCTGAAAACGGTTACATTGATGATGCAGCTGATGCGCTGGCAGTTGCTATTTGTCACTATTTAAAAATTAGCAGCAAGTGATTTAGGTAAAAAAAGAAGTGTCAAGCTTATATTCAAGAATTACTTCTTACCAGATAACAAAGCGACAAAAACTGGTGCTGATGTCGTTTTTTTTGACAGTAGTGCTGGTCGCGACACAGACAGTTCCGGAAAATTTTAGATTTGCAACAATCGGTTTTTTAGCACTTTCAACTTTGCTGCTTGCTGTTTTTTCACTCTGGGGTGAGCTTGCCGGCGCTAAATATTTTTTGCTGCTTTTGCTGCCGGTTTACTTTGTAGTAGGCGCATCACTCTTTTATTTTTTGCTGCCGGTTAGATGGCTGACAAGGCTGCCGTTTGCGTTGGTGTTTGGGATCAGCGTATACCTTTTGATGTTGACAGCCAATATTTACAATGTGGCTGCTGTTAGGACAATAGCCTTGCATCGGGCGGCTCGAGCGGTTGGAATGCTTTTTACGCTTGTTGCTGCATTTTTTTTAATAAACGTACTTCTCTCATTGCATTTTCAGTTCTATTTGAATGCTCTAGGAGTTTCTCTGATTACCGGACCACTTTATGTTGTTCAGCTTTGGTCAGTGGATCTTGAAGAGTATATTTCCAGAAAAGTAGCGCTTTATGCCGGGATTTTTACATTGGTTAGCGCGCAAATGGCCATGATTTTTTCTTTTTGGCCACTTGAGCCGATTAACGGAGCCTTGATTTTGGTGACAGTGATGTACGTACTTTTGGGCATAGGGCAATTTGCCATAGTAGAAGGGTTAAAAAGAAGATCTGTTTATGAGTATATAGGCATAGCTTCAATTGTGGCATTAATTGTGTTTATAACAAGTAGGTGGGGCGGATAAGTTTAAGACCCATAGTTATTCTTGGAAAAGAGGGATATTGGTGATAATTAAGAGTTAACAATTGACAATTAACAAATTATTTTAGCTTCAAATTAGCTTCAGAAAATTCCCGCAGAGATAGAGAGTAGAGGAGAGAAGTTTACACTGAGCGCCAGCGAAGTGATATAGTTTGATACAGTTATAGTTTTTTGTGAAAAAGGTATGTCTAAAATCGTGAAAAAAATATTCAAGTTCAAATTATCATAAAAGTTGATAATGATATTGGTTGATATCTAACAGATTAGAGGGTGAATGTGCCGTTAGTTTCTTCTACAAGATTGGTGGAAAAGTTAGCGGCCCTTACTATGAGGTGCTAATTAACGTCTTGAAATTGGAATTCCAGGTTTTTCGGGGAAGGGGTTAGTTTGGCATAAATAAGAGCTTGATCCTAATTTTAAATTTTAAATCTTAAATTTTAAATCTCTATTATCCTCTTCGCTAAGAGAGCATTAAATTTCCTATCAATAATGCGTCGCACAATGATACTTTTGCGACGTAGATCGAGGCTGAAGGGGGCGATATGGTCAAATTTCTAATTTCTAATATCTAATTTCTAATATTAATTATTTTTATAATTTCCTCACTTTTGACATTTACCTTTTAACTTGTAACATGACACTTTCTGATCCATTTCTCCCCTATTATTGCGAGTAAGATTATTTTTGCATCTTTTACGATTAATTAGATGATGAAATAAGTTATTAGGACAGCCAAAAAGCCTTTAGAGAGGCAATAAGGGGTTTGGTGAGGCTAATTTGCGATTAAATTTTAACGTTAGCCGCAGGATTATGGGCGCGAAAATCTCTAAGACTTTTGAAAACGTTTATTTGAAGTTCAGAAAAGTGAGGATAATAAGACCAGAGAAAAGCGGGAATTTGGCGACATACGTTTTTTAAGGATACAGAAGGATAATCAAGGATTAATTCCCAGGGATTGTCAGCTGGTTCTAGTTCTGATACATGGATTTCAGGTCTTGTTAAGACTTCAGCAAAGAAACGACCATACCCACTTTCAATTAGAAATAATAGTTTGGTATCTGGACTTAATATTCTATATGTAAAGTTAAGCGAACCTTTTTTGGCTTGATGCTGAGTTGCTATTATTAATTCTTGGCGCAAGGCTGTTAGATCATTATTTAAGTTTTTGCTGGTTTGCCCAGAATTATCTAATGTTTCTTTTGGCATGTTCGAAGTATATTAACAGAAATTGCTTAAAATTACTATGGGGCAAATAGTTAGGATATTAATCCTTCGACTATGCTCAGGATATTAAGGTGCCGATTTTTTCGCCGGAGACAGCTTTTTCGATATTGCCCTCTTGGTGAAGATTAAAAACTAAAATTGGAATTTTGTGGTCCAGACAAAGCGAAAGCGCGCTGTTGTCCAGAACCTCGATATCTTTATTGGTTAAAGCTTCTTTAAGTGAGAGACTTTCCAGTTTCTGGGCATCTTTATATTTTGTCGGGTCTTTACTGTAGACACCGTCGACTTTTGTGGCTTTCAAGATTACCTCGCATTCGATTTCAAGAGCGCGTTGAGCTGCCGTTGTATCCGTAGTGAAATATGGAGCGCCGGAGCCGCCGGCAAAAATAACTACTCTACCCTTTTCCATGTGCCGAATTGCGCGCCTTCTGATATAAGGTTCGGCGACATCTTTTACTTCTATTGAGGTTAAAACCCTGGTGGGGATTTTTTCTTTTTCAAGAGCTGCCTGAAGAGCCAGAGAGTTCATGATTGTTGCCAGCATGCCGATATAGTCACCGACCGTACGTTCTAAGCCATGTTCTTCTGCGGATGTGCCGCGAAAGATATTGCCGCCGCCAACTACCACCGATATTTGGACACCGGTTTTTCTGGCTTTGCCGATTTCTCTGGCAAGCCACTGGGTAAATTTGGGATCGATGCCGAATTTTCGCTCTCCCAAGAATGTTTCTCCGGAGAGTTTAATAAGGACTCGCTTGTATTTGTTTTTCGGCATCAAATTATATTCTAACAAGTTTTACTCTTTGATTCTATCTCGGGATTATACAAGATTGTCGGTGTGAATGCAAACTATAGGTTAATAATTTAGTTTACCCTGAGCGAGTTTACACTGAGTGCAAACAAAATGAAGGGTCGCAGAATTTTGGATCTGGCTTCTCTGCTTGTTGATTTTAAAGCTAATAGCGTCGTAGAATGATAGTAGGTCCGTAGGCATGTAGGATTGTAGGTTTGTAGGATTAAATTGCCCACCTGTCTACCGACCCACTTGCCTAATGACCCAATTTGATCTGCCTGTTCTTGTCAATGAGTTCCTCGAGTATTTGGAAATCGAACGAAATCTCTCTCCCCTAACTATTCGTGATTACCGGCATTATTTAAATAATTTCACTAATTGGTCAGCTAAACACTTCCCTATCAACTCTCCACAACAGCTTACAATTGAAACGGTGCGCAAATATCGTGTGTATTTAGCCCATTACAACAGTCCAAACGGTAATTTACCGATTAAAAAAGTCACTCAGAATTACTATGTAATTGCTCTTAGATCTTTCCTGCGTTATCTAATAAGGAAGGATTTGCCGGTTGTTGCGCCGGAAAAAATTGAGTTGCCGAAGGTAGAAAGTCGGTCTCTAAAGTTTTTAGATCGGGACCAGGTGGAAAGACTGCTAGCGCAACCTGATATATCCAAAGATCAGGGGCTGCGAGATAAGGTTCTGATGGAAATGCTTTTTTCAACAGGACTTCGGGTTTCCGAACTTTGCCGACTTAACCGTGATCAAATAAATTTAACAAGGAAAGAATTCGGTGTAATCGGTAAAGGCGGGAGGGCTCGGGTGGTGTTTATTTCCGATCGGGCGACATTGTGGCTTGAAAGATATTTAGAAAAAAGAAATGATCACTTTCAACCTTTATTTATCCGTTATGCCGGTAACCAAAACCCAACCGTAAACGGTGAGCAAATGAGGCTCACTTCCCGATCAGTTCAAAGAATTGTTACAAAATATGTGAGGTGCGCAAAGTTGCCGGTTGCTGCAACCCCGCATGTTCTTCGTCATTCTTTTGCGACCGATCTTTTAATGAACGGAGCGGATTTAAGATCTGTTCAAGAGCTTTTGGGTCACAAGAATGTCGCTACAACCCAAATCTACACCCACGTAACCAATGCGCAGTTAAAAGACGTGCACAAGGCGTTTCACTCGGGAAATAAGTAAGAAAGATATTACTTCCCTTACATCTGATGGTTATACTCAGTGAATAGTTGTTTAAGAGTTAATTTTGCTAAATTTTTTATCTCTTTATATAAATAATTAGATAATACGTAAAATAACGCGTTCTGGTAATGACCTAGCGTCAGCTAATCACTTTTCCTGATGATAGAATGTAATAGTGAGATTACTTTTTATAACTGAGATTTTTATAACTCTTCTGCTTCTCTGGCTTTTACCGGTAATGATCAATTTTTTCTTAATAAAATCTGCATTCACCGAGTTCCATAGTCTTTAAACTTCACGTAATAATCCCAAGGCAGAGCTTTAAGATCGGAAAGTTTTTTGACGGAAATGGCTTTGACGAAAAGCTCGGCGGTTTGCATATGGATAGATCAACTGTTTATCAAAGAAAGAAAAACTAAACCCTCACAATATACGCCATTGCCAGAACTGTGATGGTTTCAAGGCTGTATGATTTTGATTTACGCTTAATCAAGACCGAAGTAATCTCTATACGCTTGTTCGTTCTCAATCCCGTAGACTGTTAACATGACGACTTCTTCTCCTACTCCACATATTTGTCTTAGATACTCTATTTCATTCGTACATTTAAAGGGAGTCAGGTAGACACTTTTTTGCAATTTTAAGAAATTCAGCTTTTTTAAGGTTTGTCTAAAAAATTCCCTCTGCCATTTTTTTGTAGTCGATATGTCGTAAGTTATGATCCGCCATTTACCATCCCAAATGGTTTGGTCAAGCGCCATTTCTTCGAGGTTATATTTAAGTACCTTTTGTTTACCCCGAGCCGAAATTCTAACTACAGTGTCTCCGTTAATGTTAGCTATCTCAACAAATTTTTGTTTTTCTAATCGTTTGATTACCTGTCTTAATCTCCATGTATTGAATTTTTTCCATTCTTTTTGTCTTTTTTTCCAGTCAGATGATTGTTGTGCTTTCAGGACTTCTTTGACTATTATTGGCAGACCCGGAAAGATTATGCTTGCTGCAATGAACGTGCCTCCTGCTAGCAGTAAAAGTATTTCTTTTACTTTTGGGTCTATTTTGGTGCTTGAGGATTTAGTAACCTCCACTGGGTTTGATGTCATATTTTGGGGTAGATAAAGCGAATAATATCACAAAATAAGCAATGGCAAAAATTGTGATGAAATTGAGGCTGGATTATACTTTGATGTGATTGAAAGTTCTAAAGTTGGACATAATGACTCCATGGTAGGGCTTTAAGGTCGGAGAGTTTTTTAACGGAAATAGCTTTGACGAAAAGCTCGGCGGTTTGTAAGTTTACAAGAAGCGGAATTCCAAAATCTATTGTGTAGCGGCGGATCTGATAGTCATCGTCAAATTCTTTTTTGAAATAAGGATCGAAAATATTGATGACCAGATCGACTTTTTTGACGCTTAGTACATCCAGGACATTTGGTTTTTTATTTTCATAAATTTTAAATAATTTTTTATTTTCGACGCCGTTTTTCTCTAAAAATTTCGAAGTGCCTGCGGTTGCGTAAATTTTTAACCCAAGGCGCCAAAGAATTTTGGCACTTGCCAGAAAGTCGAGTTTACTTTCTTCCCCTGCCAGTGAAATGAAAACGGATTTTTTAGGGAGACTGGTTCCAGTTGCAATTATTGACTTTAGAAAAGCTTCATAGATATCGTCGCCAAAAGTGGCAACTTCGCCGGTTGAGGCCATTTCTACTCGAAGGACAGGATCGGCACCTTTGATGCGGGCAAATGAAAATTGAGGTGATTTGACAGCAACATAGCCATTAGGGTTTAGGGTATAGGGTAAAGGGTTTAGGGTTTTGCCGAGTATTGCTTCTGTGGCAACTTTAGCGAAATTGATGCCTGTGACTTTGGATACAAATGGTAGGCTGCGGGAAGCACGTAGATTGCATTCAATAACCGAAACTTTATTGTTAATTGCCAAAAACTGAATATTAAATGGGCCGGTTATTTTTAGGCTGTTTGATATTTTTTGGGCGATGTTTTGAATTTCGCCAACTGTCTGGGTGTAGAGTTTTTGAGCTGGCAAAACTAGCGTAGAATCACCGGAATGGACGCCGGCGTTTTCAACATGCTCGGAAATTGCATGGCAAAGAATACGGCCACCGGTGGCAACCGCGTCGATTTCAATTTCTTTGGCATTTTGCATAAATTTGGATATGACGACCGGATATTTTTCGGATACATTGGCAGCTTGCGCCAAATATTCTTTGAGATCTTCCCTGTTGCCTGCAACATTCATAGCCGCACCCGAAAGAACGTATGAAGGCCTAACCAAAACCGGAAAGCCGATTTTTTGAGCAAATTTTGTCGCGTCTTTAACTGTTTTGAGCATGGCCCACGGAGGCTGGTTTATTTCAAGCTTGTCGCATAGGGCGGAAAATTTATTCCTGTTTTCAGCATTGTCAATTGATTTTGGGGTGGTCCCGAGAATTTTAAGATTAAGTTTGGCAAGATTTGGCGTTAAGTTGTTAGGCCTTTGGCCGCCCATGGAAACAATAATGCCCAGCGGTTTTTCTTTTTCATAAATTTCAAAAACAGTTTCTTCGGTCAGTTCTTCGAAGTAGAGCCTTTCTGCCATGTCATAATCAGTTGAAACTGTTTCCGGATTGCAGTTGATGACGATGGGGGCGATTTTGTTATTGGCTGCTGTTTGGGCTGTGTTAACGCTGCACCAGTCGAATTCCACTGATGAGCCGATGCGGTAAGGGCCGGAGCCCAAAATGATGACTTTATTATTTGATGTGGGATGTGAGATGTGGGAATGTGGATTATTGATGTGAGATTTGGGACTAAGATTTTTCTCACTTCCCACTTCACCATCCACACTCTCATTTCTTATTTCCCACTTCGAGTCTATGTCGTCACTGTCTCCGTTATAAGTGAGATACAGATAATTAGTTTGAGCCGGATATTCGGCAGCTAGCGTGTCGATTTGCTTAACATGAGGTATTATTTTGTGTTTCTTGCGAAGCCTGCGAATTTCTTGGGAATTTGATGATACTAGGCTCGCTATGTGGTTGTCGGAAAAGCCATATTTTTTGGCCAACGTTAATGAGTTCTTAGTAAGTTTTTGAGAACGTTCTATCTTTTTTTCAAGATCTGTGATGTTTCTAATTTTTTCCAAGAAGAAAGGGTCAATGCCGGTTAGTTTATTAATTTTCTGGCTACTCTCACCTGTTTTTAATTTTTGGGCGATGGAAAAAAGGCGCCAGGGAGTCGGTTTTTTAAAGTCAGTTTTTTTGGCTTTTTTGTCGGTTAAGCCCTCTAAGTTAACATCAAGCATACGAACAGCTTTCTGAATTGCTTCTTCGAATTTGCGGCCAATCGCCATAACTTCGCCGACCGACTGCATATAAGAGCCTATCGTCGCTTCACTTTTAATAAATTTAGAAAGATCCCAGCGAGGCAGTTTGACGACTAAATAGTCCAGAGCCGGTTCAAAGCAGGCAATGGTTTTTTTGGTGACAGAGTTGGTAATTTCGGTTAATGATTGGCCAAGCGCGAGTTTAGCGGCAACGTATGCCAGCGGGTAGCCTGTTGCTTTGGAGGCAAGGGCTGAGCTGCGAGAAAGACGTGCATTGACTTCGATTATGCGATAATCGAGATTAGATGTGAGATATGGGATGTGTGAATGTGGATTATTGATGTGAGATATGGGATTGAGATTTTTCTTCCCACTTCTCATTTCTTTGTCCATATTCCCATTTCCGACTTCCCACTTCGTTTTAGGATTAGGGTTCAGGGCAAACTGAATATTGCACTCGCCGACTATTTTTAGGTGGCGGATGACTTTTAGGGAGATTTCGCGAAGCGTGTGGTATTCAAAATTGTTGAGAGTTTGAGAAGGGGCGACGACAATTGACTCGCCGGTGTGGATGCCCATGGGATCAAAGTTTTCCATGTTGCAGACCGTAATGCAGTTGTCGAACTTGTCGCGGACGACTTCATATTCAATTTCTTTGAAACCTTTGAGATATTCTTCAATTAAAATTTGAGGTGTTTTAGATAGTGCCCTGCCGGCGATTTCCTCAAGATCTTTTTGCTTCGTGGCAATTCCCGAATCCTGGCCACCGAGCGAAAAGCCACCTCTTATCATGACCGGGTAGCCGATTTTGCCTGCTGCTATTTTTGCTTCATTTAACGTTGCTGCTGCCTGGCTTTTGGGAACTTTTAATTTTATTGATTTTAGAGACTTAACAAACAAGCTTCGGTCTTCCGTTTGGTTGATAGAGTTAACCGATGTACCCAGAATTTTGACGTTATATTTTTTGAATACACCGGATTTAAACAAGTTTAGGCCGCAGTTGAGGGCTGTCTGGCCGCCGAAGGAAAGCAGGATTCCATCGGGTTTTTCGGCTTTGATTATTTCTTCCACGAAATGCGGTTCAACAGGCAGAAAATAAACTTTGTCTGCAAGACCATGCGAGGTTTGAACGGTGGCGATGTTGGGATTGATTAAAATGACTTGAACATTGTCTTCTTTGAGAGCCTTGATGGCTTGTGAGCCGGAGTAATCAAACTCTCCGGCCTGGCCGATTTTTAGTGCGCCTGATCCCAGAAGTAAAACTTTCATTTAAACTTGTCCATAAAAAAATCGAATAACCAATTTGTATCCGTTGGTCCTGGAGTTGCTTCCGGGTGAAACTGGACGGAGAAAAAGGGCAATTTTTGGTGGATTAAACCTTCGTTTGAATTATCATTGGCATTATAAAACCAGCGGGTAAAACCAGCGGGTAGTTTTTTTTCGTCAACTGTATAGCCGTGGTTTTGGGTGGTGATGTAGCAACGCTTGGTGCTGACGCCAATCGTTGGTTGATTTTGGGCACGATGGCCGAATTTAAGTTTGTAAGTGTCTCCGCCGGCAGCTAGAGCCAAAAGCTGATTGCCAAGGCAGATGCCAAAGGTCGGAATTTTTCTGGAAAGAGATTTTTTAATAATGTCGATAGATTTTTTGGGCATTTTGGGGTTGCCCGGACCATTGGAAATGACAAGGCCATCTATCGGTAAATTTTTTTCGAAAGGGTCTAAATTCCAGGGAAGCTCATAGATTGTCGCGCCCCGCATCAGGAGGTTATTTTTAATATTATCTTTTGCGCCGCAATTGAGGAGGCCGATTTTTACACCTTTCAAGGAGTCTCCTTGAAAGGGGTTGTGGATTTGCACTTTATTTGGTGAGACAAGTGCAACTAGATTTTCGTTATTTGGATCCCAAAAGTCCACATCTTGATTATTAACCACGATTTTTCCCAACATTACTCCTTTTTCGCGAAGCTTTTGGGTAAGAGCTCTGGTGTCAACACCAACAAGGGCCGGGATTTTTTGGGAGATAAGCCATTCGTTGAGGGTTTGGGTTGATGCATGATGGTTTGGTTTGGTGGTCAGGTCGCTGATGATGACGGCTTTAACCTGGATTTTTTCAGATTCCCAATAACTTCTTGCCGGTACTCCCCAATTGCCGATCAGGGGATAGGTAAAAGTTAAGATTTGTCCGGCATAAGAAGGGTCGGTTAGACTCTGCTCGTAACCTACCATGCCGGTTGTAAAAACGACTTCGCCTGCGGTGGACTTTTTGTAACCTGCTGATTCTCCATCGAAAACTGTGCCGTCTTCCAGAACGAGTTTAGCTTTGCCCATATATTTATATCAGCAGGTCCCCGCAGCGCGGGGCTCCTCTGATATTTTCTGAACCTTAAAGGTCCAGAAAAGAAAAAGAAGCCCTGCAGGCTTCTAAAAATTTAGTATTTCTTGTTGTTAAACACGCTACTTTTTTTTCTTTGGAGCCACTTTTTTTGGTAATTTTGATTTTTTGATTGGTTTTTTAGAATTTACCTTATGAGGTTTTAGTTTTTTGACAGTATTTGTTTTTTTGACTATTGGTTTTGTTTTTGGGGTTGGTTTAACTATCGGCTGCATTTTAATATTGGCTGTAGCTTCTTTTTCAATATCCTCTTCATTTATATTCTTCTGGACTATAGTTGCTGCTGCTACTTTGTCATCGCCGGAGAGCCTCATTATTATTACCCCCTGCGTATCACGCGTTAGACGCGGGACAGATTTAAGGGGTATTCTCATGATCTGGCCTTTTTTGCTGGTAAGAATTAATGCTTCGTCGTCTTTAGTTAAAATTTGGGCATTGACGATGTCTCCTGTTTTGTCGGCAAGATTGGCAGCTTTAACACCGACACCGCCGCGAAGCTGCAGAGGCCAGGCTTCGATCATCGATTTTTTACCTATGCCCTTTTCGGTAATTACCAACAGATGGGATTTTATACCTTCCTTATCTATAACGTCCATGCCGATTAACTCATCCTGCGGTTTTAGTTTAATGCCGCGAACGCCCATTGTGTCCCTGGCCATGGGACGGACATTGCTTTCAGCGAACTTAATTGACATGCCTTTTTTGGAAACCAAAAAGACTGTATTGTCTCCTGATGTTAACTTGGCCCAGCGCAGTTGATCGCCGTCAGCCAATTTGATAGCAATAATTCCCGATTTTCTGATGGCTTCATATGATTTAATATCGGTTTTCTTAATGACACCGTTTTTAGTTGCCAGAATTACGAATTTGGAGTGAGTGTTGCCTTTGGCAATTTTAAGAGTTGACAGGACTTTTTCATTTTGCTGGAGTTCAAGCAAATTGACGATAGCAACTCCCTTGGCGATTCTTTGCGAATCGGGCAGCTCCCATACTTTTAGTTTAAAGACTCTACCCCTGTCGGTGAAAAAGAGCAGATCGTCGTGGGTTTGGCAGGCAATAAGTTGAGAGACGGTATCTTCCTCTTTGGTTTTCATGCCGGAAATGCCTCTGCCGCCGCGCCTTTGAGTTCTGAATGATCCAATATCCTGTCTTTTGACGTAGCCGCCCTGGGTTATGGCGACAATTGTCGGTTCGTTGGCGATTAAATCTTCTTCTGAAAATTCACCGACTTTTTGTTTGTAAACTTTGGTTCTTCTTTCATCGGCGAATCTTTCTTTAAGTTTAAGCAGCTCTTTTTTGGCAACATGCAGGATTTTTTCGGGGTGAGCCAGTAAATCTTCTAAGTAAGCGATTTCTTCGCGAACCATTGCCAGTTCTTCCTCAATTTTTTGTCTTTCAAGAGCTGCCAAGCGCTTGAGCTGCATGTCCAGAATTGCCAGCGCCTGAATTTCGGTTAACTTAAATCTGGACATCAAGTTAACTTTAGCTGCAGTCTGATCCTGACTCTTTTTAATGGTTTCAATGACGGCGTCGATGTTGTCAACGGCGATTTTGAGGCCCTCTAAGATGTGAGCGCGTTTTTTGGCTTCGTCGAGTTCAAACTGGCTGCGCCTGGTGATTACTTTCTTTCGGTGTTTAATGAATTCTTCCAGTATGTGTTTTAAAGAAAGGGTTTGGGGTGTACCCTCGACAAGGGCGACTGTGTTTACGGCGAATGATTGCTGAAGGCTGGTGTGTTTGTAAAGATTATTTAAAACCGAGCGGGGCCTGGCGTCGCGTTTCAGCTCAATTGAAATCCTCAAGCCCTTTCTGTCCGATTCGTCGCGAAGATCAGAAATACCATCCAGCTTTTTATTTTTAACAAGCTCGGCTATTCTGGTAACCAATGTCGCCTTGTTTACCTGATAAGGAATTTCGGTCACAATTATTTGATATCTGCCGCCTTTCATTTCTTCGATTTCGGCTTTGGCGCGCATCATGATTTTGCCGCGGCCGGTTGCGTAAGCGGCTGTAATTTCCGAAATGTCGTAAATTTGGGCTCCGGTTGGGAAATCAGGGCCCTTAATAAATTCCATAAGATTTTCGACCGATGCATCAGGGTTATCAATCAAATGAATGGTGGCATCGATGGTTTCCCCGAGGTTGTGCGGGGGGATGTTAGTAGCCATGCCAACGGCGATACCGGATGCACCGTTAATCAGTAAGTTCGGTAACACTGCTGGCAAATACAGCGGTTCTTTGAGGGAGCCATCGAAATTATCGGCAAAATCAACGGTGTTTTTGTCCAGATCATAAAGCAGGGTTTCGGTAACTAAGGCCATTCTGGCTTCTGTGTAGCGCATGGCAGCCGGCGAGTCGCCGTCTATTGAACCGAAGTTTCCCTGCCCGTCGATTAGCGGATAGCGCATGGCGAAATTCTGCGCCATGCGGACCATGGCTTCGTAAACCGGCGTGTCGCCGTGGGGGTGATATTTACCTAATACTTCTCCGACGACTTTGGCACTTTTGGTGTAGTGGGCACTGTGGGTCACGCCCATTCTTTGCATGGCATAGAGAATTCGGCGGTGGACCGGCTTTAAGCCGTCGCGGACATCCGGAAGAGCTCGGGCTACAATTACACTCATTGCATAGTCCAGATAGGACTTTTGCATTTGCTCGGTTATTTCTGTTGGTTGGATTTTTCCGATATCAGCCATTTATTAAAATAAGGTTAAGATTTCAGAATATCGAGTATTTCTTTCTCTTGAATTTTTAAATTATCAATTACAAATATCAATTGAGCTAGTTCGTCTTGTTTTACAGTTAATGGGTTTGGAGCGGTTCCAGGCGTTTTATGTCGAATGTGATCAAATCTTTGGTCAGCTGAACTCCAGGTTCTAAATTCAATGGTTGTTTTGCTTTCATCGTCTATTACTTCTGGTTGACCAAAAACAATTTTGTGTTGAGGAATTGTAACTGTCATTTCTAAAAATTTCTGCCATTTTTCTTTTTCGTCAGGTTTAAATTCATCTTTTAGTTTCACGTAAGATGATATTTCGTAAAGTTCTGGATCGTCTAAAGCCCCTTTCCTTGCTTCGAATATTGCTTCGCCTATTCCAAAAAGAGGGATAGAAAATTCATAGTCACCGTTTTCTTTCTGTGCTGTCTGGGAATCTTTGAAAGGTGTGATTTCGTCTCTTAGACTCAATGTTTCTAGTTCTTGTTTAGCTGTTGATTCGCTCATTATTAAAATAGTTTTTTAAGGAATAATCCTGAAATAATCAGCAAAAATAGTCCCAGGCCGATATCAACTAAAGGTGAGGATAATTCTGGGACTGAGCTAATAAAGTTTTCGACTCCAAGTGCGAAGATTATTAATCCAGTTGAGCCAAAAATTCCGGCTGCTATTTGACTATTTTGAATATGATATACAGGTTTTTTGGCAAACTCGTAAGATTTTTGAACTGTATCTTTGGGTACTTCTCTTAGCATGTGGACAAGTTGCTTAGCTGTTTCTTCAGTAATAGTTTTGTGGTCAATGTTTGTGCCCATTTCTAAATATCTAGTGTAGCGTTTTTGGCGTGTGTTTGGATGAATCTTTTTCTTGGCGGAACTTCATTGCCCATGAGCATTGAGAAAACGTGATCAGCTTCAGATGCATCTTCGATATTTATCTGTTTCATAATTCTGGTTTGCGGATTCATAGTTGTTTCCCAGAGTTGGTCCGGATTCATTTCCCCAAGACCTTTGTATCTTTGAATACTTATTTTCTTGCCGTTTGCCTTAAGTTTTAAGATGCTATCTTTTTCGGCATCAC
>CAYMGH010000011.1:0-17789 GCA_964389935.1 uncultured Gammaproteobacteria bacterium
GTATTAAATTAGAATGGCTTTTTGAATTTACCTTTTGGAAAACCTTTAGACATTACACGATTAAAAGTTTTTTCCGGCGTAATAAGATCTGTTGCGGATTCCAAACTTGAAATGATTTCTTTAAATTTTTCTTTCTTAAGTAGTTTGTCGAAAACCTTCCTGTACCCGGTACCTGAGTACTTTAACCAGGCTGAAACTGATCCTATTGTGCCTGGACTAACTTTCAAGATCGATCTGATTGTCGAATAGTCGTAGCCTTTTAGAAGCATTACAGCAACTGCTAACCGTTTTGATAACATTATCTTTTCAGTTGGACTCAGGAGATCATTGAAAAACTCTTGTGCTCTTAAAGAATCTTTTAGGTTAGAAATAGTTTCCCAAAATAATTGATAGAGACGTTTTTCAATATCTTTAGGTAATGGATATTTGGAAACTTGAGGCATATATTATTTTACTACGATGATTCGTATCATCGTAGTGTTGGTTGTTCATATTTAAACTACTAATGCGGTGAATTGTCAAGAAGTTACATATCAAATATAATTTGTTCGATAAAAATTTTTAGGCGGGGAGTAGTATAGTGGTAACACATCGCGCTGGGGGTGCGATATCGGGAGTTCGATTCTCCCCTCCCCGACCAATTTTCTTAAGGCTAAATTTAGTCCCATAATTCGTTAGGGCTGAGGAGATTAGGACCTAATACGTTCGCTTTATAGTGGTCAGACTAGAAAGAAAATTGCCAGAACACCAAATCCTAGTACAATAAAAAAAGTAAGACCAGCCGATTTCCAATTTCTACTTATAAACCAACTAACTAATGTTGCTACTGCAATCACTATTAAGCTGCCTATTATCAAGAATAAGATTGGACCGCTGCCACCAGCAAGACCGCCTGCTATAGCAACAGATATTATAAAAATTTCAAGTAAAACGCCCACCAATATAGAAACAATAATAGCAACAACATTTTTATTCATTAATTTAAGTATAGTTTAAATATAAAAGCATTTCAATCAATCGCTTTGAGAAATCGCTCAAGATTAGATAAACTAAAATCAAACGAGTTCAGCGTATACCAAAAGTTCCTTAAATCGTCCAACAAGGCCGACTCGACAAGCTTAAAGTCTTTTACAAGAGATTGACAACATTTTCATTTGCGGATAGGATTTAAAAACGAGTGAAAAATAGATATCTTCTGGGCGCAGTAGTTCTAATAATTATAATTGCCGGAGTCTCATTTTTTCTGTTGTATCAAAATAAAAACGGCGGCCAGGAACCTCAACGTTCGTCGGATAAGTCCGAAGTACCTCAACCAAGTGCGCAGCCCGAACAAACTGTTGAGACAACTCAGCTGACTGCCGTTGGAGGATATACGGGAAGTGGTACGGCAAATAGGGATTATAACGGCAAAACATTCGTCCACTTGGTGGTTGCTCAGCTTCCTGATCCGGCCAGCGGTAAGTTTTATGAAGGGTGGTTGGTTAAAAAACAACCAACACTAACTTTCATTTCCACCGGAAAACTTGAAAAAGAAGGCGGGGATGATTTTGTACTGTTGTTTACAAGTGAAACTGATTATTCGGACTATAATGACGTCGTGATAACGGAGGAAACTGAAAGTTTAGGACTTGATGGCAAGCCCGAAGCTCACGTTTTGGAAGGATCTTTTACCAATTAGACTTATCGTCTCGGACTTTGCCCTTCGACTTCGCTCAGGACTATCGCCTGGGGCTCTGCTTGCCTTTTCTGGCTTTTTGAGCACGACCGTATTTTCGGCGTTCTTTGATGCGCGGATCGCGGGTTAGAAGCCCTGCTTTTTTAAGTATTGGGCGGAATTTTTTTTCATCGGCAATGTTTAAGGCTCTGGAAATGCCGTGAATTACCGCGCCAAGTTGCCCTCTTCTGCCAGACCCGGAAACTTTAATAGTGGCATAATATTTGTCTTCTGTTTGGGTAAGCAAAAATGGTTTTAAATACTCCTGCCTTGAAACTTCTCCGGAAAAGTACTCGCTGATGGGTTTTTCATTTACTATTGTTTGCCCTTTACCGGGAATAAGCCTGACTCTGGCTGTGGCTTCCTTGCGTCTACCGTGTGCACGGAAAAAATTTTCGTCCTTTTTGTTTTTCGACTTTTCTTGACTCGTTTGGCTATCTTTGTCCATCTTTAGTAAATTTGTCTTTATGCTGGTGTTCACTACCTGAGTAGACGTAAAGTTTTTTAAGCATTTGTTTGCCCAGTGTCGTTTTTGGAAGCATACCTTTAACTGCATTCCGCACTAAAAATTCCGGCTTATTGCTTCTCAGGTGCGCTGCAGTTTTAACGTAGAGGCCTCCGGGATAACCCGAATGATGATAATAGTTCTTTTGGTTTTCTTTTTTACCGGAAAGTTTTATTTTTTTAGCGTTTACGACTACCACAAAATCGCCCGTGTCCAGATGAGATACATAGTAGTTTTTATCTTTCCCCATAAGCCGCGTTGCAACTTGGGAAGAAAGCCGACCCAGTATTTGACTAGTGGCATCAACAAGATGCCAATCTCTTTTAATATCTTGAGGTTTTACGTTTTTCATTTTTTATTTCTTTTTTCTTTAAAACTTTTTTCGTTTTAGGTTTTGGCTGGGCAACTAATTTAGCTTTAGTTTTATCCCATTCCAAGAATTCTAATTTTGCCATTTTGGCAGCATCACCGCGCCTTGCGGCAATCTTGATTATCCTCGTGTAGCCACCAAGCCTTGCTTCGAAACCCGGACTTATTTCGTTAACTAATTTAGCAAAAGCATCAGTTCTAAGCTTCGATGCTAAGATCCTATTTCGGTTAAGCTTATCTTTTTTGGCAAGAGAAACTAATTTTTCTACGTAGCCTTGCGCAAATTTGGCTTTGGCAAGCGTAGTTTCCAAATGCCCATGAACAATTAAAGAACTTGCCAGATTATTAAGAAGCGCTTTTCGCGCCTTTGTATCTCTTGACAATCTTTGGCCAAAGACAGAGTGCCTCACTTAAAACTAATCCCCCTTTCAGAAAGTTTTTCTTCAACTAGAGAAATTGATTTAGGACCCATGTTCTTCATCTTCATAAGCTCTTTCTTGTCTCTTTCTAAAAAGTCACCTATCGTATCTATTTTCCCTGCCCTCAAACTGTTTGTAAGCCTTACCGGAAGATCCAACTCCTCGAGTGATGTATTTAGAACTTCCTCCGTAAGCTTAACTGAGTCAGGATCTGCTTTTGCCTTTTGTTTTTTTGTATTGGTTTTCGGCTCATTGACAATGAGAAAATGATCTACTAGGATTTTGGCCGCCTGCTTGAGAGCCTCCGACGGTTTTATAGTGCCGTCAGTTGTAATTTCCAGAGTTAACTTATCGAAATTTGTAACTCTGCCAACACGAGTTGCCTCAACCTGATAATTGACCTTTGTTACCGGAGAAAAATTGGCATCGATTGGAATGACTCCAATTTCTCCTGTCTTCCTATCATTAGCCAGTGAATATCCGCTGCCGTTTTCGGCAATCAATGATGCTGAGAGTTTTGATTTTGAATCAGCCAAATGGGCTAGTGTTAAATCACCATTAATAATTTCTACACCGGATGTCTTTGATATGTCTTTTGCTTTAACATCCTTGGGTCCTTTTGCTTCCAAAGTAAGCTTTACCGGCTTATCAGTTGGAACCGTAAGCCTGACTTTTTTAAGATTAAGTATTAATTCGACTATATCTTCGGACATTCCGCTCGTCGCCGTGAATTGATGTCTGACACCTGAAATTTTAACTTGAGTTATAGCAGCTCCAGACAAAGAAGTTAAAAGAACTCTTCTTAAAGAATTACCGATGGTGTGTCCGTAGCCCTGATCTAATGGTTCTATAGTAAACTTACCAAAATCTTGTGTTTCTTTTTCTGTTGAGACTGTAATTTGAGATAAATCAAGCATATTTTCACACCTCCTTTTTATCTTGAGTAATACTCCACAATTAATCTTTCGTTAACTTCGATATCAATATCTTCTCTTTGTGGCTTAGTTTTTACTTTACCAACTGTAGCTTTTTTCTCAAGCCAAGTGGGCACTTTTCTATTTTTGTCCTCTGCTAATTTTTTGACAAAATTTAAGTTTGAAGCCTTTGGTGAAAGAGAAATAATGTCGCCTATTTTAACACTATAAGAAGGAATAGTCACTCTTTTTTCTGCGACTAGAACATGACCATGGGAAACCAATTGCCTTGCCTGAGGACGAGTTTCGGCAAGGTTTAGCCTGTAAATAACATTATCTAAACGGCTTTCCAGTATTTGGAGTAGGGCTTCTCCGGTTGCTGTTTTTGTACGGGATGCTCTATCATAAGTCTTTTTGAATTGTTTTTCTAAAATACCATACATTCTTTTGACTTTTTGCTTTTCGCGAAGCTGCAAACCATAATCAGATTGTTTACGTCTTCTTTTTTGACTATGTTGACCTGGCGGACCAGCATTTTTTCTAATTACAGGACAAGTTGCAAGACCACAAATGGCGGCACCTTCTGCGCGACAAAGTTTGTGTTTTGGACCAGTATACCTAGCCACGATCCCTCCTCTGTCGGGAATTTCTAATTTCTAATTTCCAATTTCCAAAAATCAATTTGAAATTGGTATTTATTTGAAATTGGTATTTATTTGAAATTGGTATCATGTTCTCCTTCGTTTTTTTGCTCTAGGACCATTATGCGGAATCGGTGTCACATCAGCTATCATGGTGATATTTAAACCGGCAGCTTTGAACGCTCTGATTGAACTGTCCCTGCCTGGTCCAGGACCTTTAAGGTAAATTTCTATACTCGAAACTCCATTTTCTTTGGCAGTAGTTGCTATTTTTTCAATTACGGTTGTTGCTGCATAAGGAGTTGATTTACGCGCACCTTTAAATCCTGATGCTCCGGCGGAACCCCAAGTAATAGTGTTACCGTTTGGATCTGTTAACGTCACCAGGGTGTTGTTAAACGTTGCAGTAACATAAGCTCGTGCATGACTAATGCTTTTTACTGCTGATTTTTTCTTAGTTTTTTCGGTTGCCTTTGCCATTTTATTTGCTTGATTCTTCTGCTCCTATTTTGGCAACAACTTCTTTTCGAGATGTGCCAATGGTTACTCTTTTACCCCGCTTGGTTCTGGCGTTGACTCTTGTTCTTTGACCTCTGGCTGGTAAATTTTTACTGTGCCTTGAACCACGATATGTCCCGATTTCTTGTAGCCTCTTAATATTGCTTTGAATTTCTCGTCTTAAATCTCCTTCGGTTTTGTATTTCTCCAGCTCTTTTTGAAGTCTGTTTATCTCATCTTCTGATAAGTTTTTAGTTCTCTTGTCGGCATCTAAATTGCAGTCCTTAATGATTTTTTTAGCAAGAGTTGGACCCACACCGTAAATATATGGCAACGATGCCTCTATTCTTTTTTCGCTTGGTATTTCAATTCCTGAAATTCTGGTCATAATTTTTCTCCTTTATCCTTGCCGTTGTTTTAGGATCAAATTAAAATTTTTCTCTAATTTGACCGCAAGCAATGTCAAGTTATCCTTGACGTTGCTTATGGCGAGGATTAATGCATATAACATATAATCTTCCTTTTCTTTTGATAATTTTACAGTTGACGCATCTTTTTCTGATACTTGCCTGGACTTTCATTTTTATAAAATTCCTTAAATTATTTTAATATTCTTTTTTTGTAAAAATATCAGAGGAGCCCCGCAGTGCGGGGCGAACTGCTGATATATCATCTATTTCTGTAAGTTATTCTTCCTCTTTCTAAATCATATGGAGTTAGTTCAATCTTCACTCTATCTCCTGGCAAAATCCTGACATAATGTATGCGCATCTTGCCGGAAAGATGACACAGTACTATTCTGTCTTCTTCGACACTTGGAAGTTGACCGGCAGCAACTTTCACCCTGAACATTGTATTTGGCAGGGCTTCAGTAACTTCTCCTTCTGCTTCGATTACCCCTTGTTTCATACTCTATTGTTTTTTAATTGAACTTGCATTTTATCAAACTAGAAATATGGCGTCAATACTATAGGACCGTTTCTGCCTATTGCAACGGTCTGCTCAAACAGGCCCCCAATTGATCCGTCTTTTGACGAAATTGTCCAGTTGTCTTTTTCCATTACGACCTCACCGGATCCTTTTGTATAAATTACCTCAATGGCTATTGTCATATTTTCGACAAGTTTTGGCCCTGTTCCTTTTTTGCCGAACCCCGGTACCATGGGTTCTTCGTGGAGCTGGCGCCCAACGCCATGGCCGGTCAGATTCTTTACTATAGAATAACCGCTGCCTTCGATTCGATTCTGAATTGTTGCGGAAATATCACCTATGGTATTGCCGACTACTGCTTTATTGATTGCTTCATTGAGGGTTGCACGGCCGACATCTAGAAATTTTTTTGTCTCCTCACCAATTTTTCCAACCGGTACAGTAATTGCCAAATCGCTATGAAAACCCTTATATAATGCTCCAATGTCGATGCCGACTATATCTCCTTCTTCTAAAACTCTGTTTGACGGGATACCGTGTACAACTTGCTGATTAACAGTTGTACAGATTGTGTATTGATAATCCTCAACAGTTTTGAAAGATGGTTCGGCACCATGCTTTTTTAATTCTTGCTCAGCTACTTTGTCTAAGCTGGAACATTTAACGCCTGGTTTTACATTCTCCAGAACTTTCTTTAGGGCAAGGGCGCAGATTTTTCCTGATTTTTTCATAATTTCTATTTCTTTATCTGACTTTGAAAAAGTTTGCATATAATCATATTAAATCCTGGACTCTGGCCATTATTTCTTCATGAATTTCCGAAATTGGCGCCTCTCCGTTAACTTCATCTAAGATTCCTTTATTTTTGAAATCACTCAAGAGAGGTTCTGTTTCACCGTGATAAATTTCCAGACGTTTTGTTAAAACTTGCGCAGTGTCGTCACTTCTTCCCCTTTTGACTAATCTTTTTATGGATTCTTCGTCCGAAACTTTTACGTAAAATGCTTTGGTTATATCCGGATCTAACTTAGCAAATTGGATTGAATTTCTGGGATAGCCGTCTAAAACATATCCTCCTTTGGCATTTGATGTTTTTTCCTTAACGATACTATTGGTTATTTCATCCGGAACTAAATGCCCTTGGTCTAAGGCTTTCTTGATTTCCATCGCAAACGAATCTGATTCCTGGGATTTCTCTCTTAAGATTTGACCGACTTCAAAATAGGGTATACCTAGTTTTTGGGCAAGCAATTCTGCTTGCGTCGATTTACCCGATCCCTGAGGTCCCAAAAAAACAAATTTCATCTTACCCTACTCCTTGCAAACATAGTGTCATAATCGCTCATAACCAGTTGAGATTCTATTTGCTTTGTCGTTTCAAGAATGACTACAACAACGATGAGCAAACCAGTTCCTCCAATTATTAAAGTGGTAATGTTTGTTAATATCTGCCCGATAGAAGGAAGAATAGCTATGAGACCTAAAAATACCGCACCGAACAGGGTAATTCTCATTGAAACATAATCAAGAAATTTTTTTGTCGGTGAGCCTGGCCTGATACCGGGCAAAAATCCACCCTGTTTCATAAGCATTTCTGAAATCTGCTTAGTATTGAAAGCGACTGTCGTATAGAAATAAGTAAACCCGACTACCAGCACGAAATAGGTAACGTTGTAAAGAATTCCTGAGGGATCAAAGAACCTCTGAATATCAGAAGCTAAGGTCGCTATTGTCTGATTAGGTGACCGTTCAAAAAATCCAGCGAAGGTAGTTGGCAATAGTATTAGAGACACAGCAAAAATGATCGGAATAACTCCAGCTTGATTAACTCTGAGTGGAATGAAGCTTGAGGTAGCTGCAGCCTGGCCAGTAACGCTTCTTCTGGAATAGTGAACTTTTATCGGACGTCTGCCTTCTGTCACAAAAACTATGCCCACGATTACCACCAGAGCCATTACAATGAAAATAATGATGTTTCTAAATTGCGAAGGATCGAAAACAGATACCTGCTGAAATAATCCAATCGGCAACCTACCAACTATTCCGGCAAAAATGATCATCGAGATGCCGTTGCCTACACCTTTTTCCGATATTAATTCGCCAAACCACATCAGAAGGATTGTTCCTGCGGTAATTGATAAAACTAAAGAAATGAGTGTTAATGGGTTAACTGCTGAAACTATCTGCTGATTTCTAAGAAGTATGAAAATCCCAAATGCCTGCATGGCGGCAAGAGGAACAGTAAGATAACGAGTATATTGGTTAATTTGTTCTCTTCCGGATTCTCCCTCTTTGGCAAGCTCTTCAAGCTTTGGAAATACCATTTGGAGAAGCTGCATGATAATGCTGGCGTTAATATACGGGTTCAAGCCAAGAGACATTACTGAAAAATTAGCCAGAGTCCCGCCAGAAAAAATATCCAGTAGTGAGAGAAGCTGACTCTCGCTGAAAAGTTTCTTCAGAGAAACAATATCTACTCCAGGAACCGGTACTTGGGCAAAAATTCTGAAAATTAGAAAAACGAATGCCGTAAACAGCAATTTTCTTCTAAGTTCCTTATTTCTCAAAATTTTTCTGGTCAGTTCTAAATATTTCATTTTGACTCCGTCTCTTTCTTATTTTCGCTACTTTGATTCACTAGCTCTTTGGCGTTTGAAAATTGATTTACTACTTTGCCGCCGGCTTTTTCTATTTTTTTAGCCGCACTTTTAGATGTTTTTATTTCAAATTTGTATGAAGAAGAAATATTGCCATCTCCGAGGATTTTGACTCCAAACTTTTTAGCGTCGTTTGCATCAACTATCTGATATTTTATTAAAGAATCAAGGTCGACTGTAATACCTTTGGGAAGTAAATTTATTGCGTCGAGATTAACAGCAAGAGGTTTTTTTGAAATTTTAGAGTTGCCTTTGCCGCGGCGGTAAGGAAGCCTTTTGAATAGCGGCCGTTGGCCTCCTTCATAGTGTGGATGGGTGATCGACACTTTGCCTCTAGCTTTCTGGCCTTTAGTACCTCGTCCGGCAGTTTTACCTTTACCTGAGCCAGCACCTCTGCCAATTCTTTTAGCCTTTTTTGTTTTTATCTTTGGTAACTTTTCTAAATTCATTTTACTAAACTCTCCAATGCATCAAGGGTTGCATAAATATTTGATGCAGGATTTTTGGTTCCTAACACTTTACTGGAAATATTTCTAATTCCAGCTGCTTCTACAACAACTCTAACAGCTCCACCAGCTATGACTCCAGAACCTTCGGGAGCGGGTTTTAATAGAACTTTTGCCGCTCCGCGTTTAATGTACGTATCATGAGGAATGGTACCGTTGACAATTGGTACGTTTATAAGTCTTTTTTTGGCCAGGGCAATTCCTTTTCTGATTGCTGATGCTACATCTCTGGCTTTGCCAAGACCAACCCCAACTCTTCCTTTTCTGTCGCCAACCACAACTATTACGGAAAATCCTATACGGTTTCCTCCTTTTGTTTTTTTAGAAACTCGACTAACCTGGACAACTTTTTCTTCAAATTCTTTAGCTTGGTCCATCATTCTTTCTTCTCTTCTCATTAAAACTTTAATCCTCCTTTTTTGGCTGCATCGGCGAGGGCTTTAATTCGTCCATGATACTTAAAACCCCCTCTATCAAAAACAACTTTATTAATTTTATTTTTAATTGCGAATTTGGCAAGTAGCTCTCCTGCTTTTTCTGCTTGGCCAAACTTTTTGGTCTTTTCAGCATCGTTTTCTGATGTTGTTTTGATTTTAAGAGTCGAAATCGAAGCTAAAGTAGCGCCATGAGTATCATCGATAAGCTGAGCATAGATATTTTTATTCGACCGAAAAACAGCAAGTCTTGGCTTTTTGTCTGAACCAAATACTTTCTTGCGAACTTTTAGATGCCTTATTTTTCTTTTATATTTTTTGTTCACTGCGCTGCTCCTTGTGCACTCTTTAGGGCTTTCCCTGCTTTTCTCCTGATTACTTCGTCGACATATTTAATACCTTTTCCTTTATACGGCTCGGGTGGCCTAACTCTTCTGATAGTTGCCGCTATTTCTCCAACCAATGCTTTGTCCACTCCTGAAACGGTTATTTTATTTTCCTTTGTTTCAACTTGAATCCCAGAAATGCTCTCTATAACTACCGGATGAGAGTAACCGACGTTAAGAACCAAGTTTTCCCCTTGTTTGGATGCCCGATACCCAACACCAACTAATTCTAATTGTTTGTTGTGACCTTCGGTAACACCTTTAATCATGTTGGCAATTAGACTTCTTGTTAAACCGTGAAGTGCTTTAACAAATTTCGAATCATTTTTGCGCATCACTTTTATTTCGTTATTGTCGATCTCGACTTTTATCTCAGGCCTAAATAAAAATGATAATTCACCTTTTGGACCTGAAACCTTGACTGCATTGTCAGCGACGTTAACCGCTACGCCTTCAGGAATACTAACTGGTAATTTGCCTATTTTGGACATAGATTTTTCTACCAAAGCTGGCAGATTACCTCTCCTCCTAAATTTTTCTTTCTTGCTTCTGCTCCGGTCATTACACCGTCTGGCGTTGAAATAATAGTTAGGCCTCTGCCACCTCTGACTGAATTGATATGTTTACTTTTTGAATATACTCGCAGACCGAGCTTAGAAATTTTTCTCATCTCTTGTATTTTTGGCTTTTGATTTTCGTACAACAAATCGATCTCAATCTTGCTCTCCTTTTTAGAAACTTTTCCAACAAATTTTTGCTCTTCAAGTACTTTGACAATATCGAATTTAAATTTTGAGTATGGCACTAAAACATTAACTTTATTGGCCATATAGCCATTTTTGATGATCACAAGCATGTTGGCGACTGGATCCACGTCAAATTCTCCTTTCAGTCGAATTTTAATTTCAAATTTAAAATTTCAAATTTAAAATTTTCTTCTACCATGATGATTTTTTAACTCCCGGAACTTCTCCTTTGTGAACTAAGCTTCTAAAGCAAATTCGGCACAACCCGAATTTCCTTAAATAGGCTCGTGGCCTGCCGCAAAGTTTGCACCTATTTATATGTCTATTTTTAAATTTTGGTTTTTTTTCGTTTTTGACAATCAATGCTTTTTTTGCCATTTTTAGCTTTCTTTCTTAAAAGGCAGGCCCAAAAGTTCCAATACTCTTTTCGACTTATCCCTGTTACTATTTTTTATTACTAAGGTCATTACTAAACCTCTTGTTTTGTCGATTTTTGAATAATCAATTTCCGGAAAAAGTATTTGTTCCGTAATTCCAAAACTATAATTTCCCCTCTGATCAAATTTTTCCGTTGGCATTCCTCTAAAATCCCTCATTCTGGGAGCAACTGTCGCTATAAATTTTTCCAAAAAGTTCCATGTTTTTTTACCTCTTAGGGTAACCATAACCCCAATTTTGTCCCCCGATTTGAGCTTGAAAGTCGAAATTGAGTGCCTTGCTTTAGTAACACTAGGCTGCTGGCCGGCGATTGCGGCCATCTGCTCGCTAATTTTTTCAATTGCTCCTTTGTCAGAAAGTGCTTCAGCTGCCCCGGTATTGAGTACTATTTTTTCGATACGAGGCAAAGAAAGATTGTTTTTAAGACCGAATTCTTCTTTCAATTTCGGTACAACTTCTTTTACGTATTTATCACTTAAACTACTCATTTTAAAATTCCTTTACATTTTCTGCATATTCGACTTTTAACGTTGTCTTTAAATGTAAACCCAATACGGGTGGGTTTTGCGCATTTTGGACAAATCACTAACACATTTGATACCGGAATTGGCCTGACAATTTCGAATATTCCTGCCTTTTCATTTCTTGTCGCTTTCTTATGTCTTTTATAAATATTTACACCGGTAATCACCAGTTTATTTTCGTGCGGGAAAACTCTTTCTATTTTGCTTTTTTTACCTTTTTCTCTACCAGCAGTAATTAATACTTCGTCGCCGGCTTTATATTTGAACATATTAGATTACCTCCTTAGCAAGAGATGCAATTTTATTAAATCCTTTTCTCTTAACCTCAGCCGCAATCGGTCCGAAAACACGGGTTGCTCTTGGTGATTTAGTGTTGTCAATTATTACAGCTGCATTGTCAGAAAATCTGATTAATGTTCCATCATTTCTTCTTGTTTCTTTTTTTGTCCTGACTATCACTGCTTTCACAATCTCATGATCTTTTACCTGAGCATGAGGTATTGCCCCTTTTACACTGCAAGTTACGATGTCTCCGAGTGAGACGAATCGTCTGCCAGTACCCTTACCAAGCCCTATAATTTGCAAGACCTTGGCACCACTATTGTCTGCTACACTCAATTTTGATTGACGCATTAGCATTATTTAATTACCTCCGTAACTTTAAAATTGACATTTTTTGCTATCGGTTTCGTTTCTATTATCTTGACAGTTTGACCGACTTTGGCATCCAAATCATTTCTAGCTTTTATCTTCTTAGACCTCGTAATAATTTTTTTGTACAGTGGATGTTTGGTCTTCATTTCAACTTTTACAACTATTGTTTTTTGCATTTTGTCGGACAGAACTGTTCCTATTTTAACTTGTGGCATGTGATTTAACCTCCGTCTTATTGATGCTATCGTCTGAAGGTTTATCCTCCTTCTCTGTTTTTGTAGTCGATGTTATTGCCGTAAGTTTCATTTTTATAATTGTTTTAATCTTGGCTATATCTCTCTTCATGGCTTTGGCAGCATGGACATTTTTGGTCTTACCCATTTTTAATTCTAAAAGCTCGCTCGTCTTTGCCTTCTCAAGATCTGATACCTTTTTTCTTAACTGCCCAATGTCTGCTATTTTTAAATCATCGAAATTTTTCTTTTTCATCTTGAAATTATTTTTGTTTTAAGCGGCAATTTGTGAGACGCAAGTCTCATGGCTTCCCTGGCAATTCCCTCTTCTACAGAACCCATTTCGAAAAGAACCATCCCGGGTTTGACAACTGCAACGTAATGGTCAACGTCGCCTTTACCAGAACCCATTCTGGTTTCAGCCGGTTTTTTGGTAACGGGCTTATCAGGAAAAATACGAATCCAGATTCTGCCACCCCTTTTTGTATAGTGAGTCATTGCCCGGCGCGCCGCTTCTATTTGTCTGGCGGTAATCCAGCCAACCCCCTGACTCTTAAGCCCAATCGTCCCAAAAGACATGCTCGTTCCTCGCTGAGCAAGACCTCTTCTTTTATTCCTGAATTGTTTTCTATATTTAGCCCTACGGGGTGCCAACATTTTTACCTCCTGATAGAATCGCTACTTTATTAAGAATCTTTTTCAGATTGAATACATCAGGAAGCGCAGACCTGTTTAACAGGTCTAGCAAACTGATATATTTAGCTCTCCTTGGTGCTAGCATATAACCTCCTTTGGAGGAATTTCTAATTTTAAATTTCTAATTTTTAATGAATTAATTTTTAATTTGAAATTTGTATTTATTGTAAATCGGTACTTATTTGAAATTTTCATCATGATTCTCCTGTATATATCCAGACTTTCACACCTACAATCCCTGCTTTTGGAACTTTAGCATCAACTTTAGCAAAATCTATTTTTGCGCGGATTGTATGCAGGGGTACTGCTCCATCCTTAATTGTTTCGCGCCTTGCTATTTCTTTTCCCCCTAATCTGCCCGCAATTGAAATCCTTGCGCCTTTTGCCCCTGATCTTTTAGTTCTTTCTAATGATTGATGCATGACTCTTCGAAACGGGAATCTTTTTTCGAGCTGGTCTGCAATGTTTGTAGCAACTAAGTACGCGTCCAAATCCGGTGATTTGACTTCGGTGAATTTAATTTCTAGTTTACCTGAGTCTTTTATTTTGTATTTCGCGCTTAATTCCGCCTTCAACTGCTTCTCACCCATCCCTCCGCGTCCTATAGCTACCCCTGGCCTGGCTACATGAATCGTTATTGTCCTTTTGTCAAAAAATCTTTCGATTTCTATTTTGGATACACCTGCCGGTTTGAGTTTGGTCATTAGAAATTGTCTAATTTTATTATCCTCAAGCAGATACTTTGCATAATCGCCTTTTTTGGCAAACCACCGAGAACTCCATGTATATACGTTACCCATTCGAAATCCGATAGGATTAACTTTTTGTCCCATTGTCTTTTGCCTCCTTTTGATCCACGTTTTTAGCCACTTGATCTTTTTTCTCTTCTACCTTTCTACTTTTTGCTTCATTACCCTCTAAAACTACCCTTATATGGCTTGTTCTTTTTTTAATGTCATGAACACGTCCCCTGGATATTGGTCGGTATCTCTTGAATGTTAAACCGTGACCAACCTGAATTTCTTTAAATGTTAAAGACTGCTCATCTAAGTTATTGTTATTTGTTGCGTTGGCAATTGCTGACATTACAACTTTTTTTAAAGGTTTTGCCGCCCCCTTATTGGTAAAGCCAAGCATTTTAACGGCAGAACTAGGCTGCATCTTTTTTATTTCATTGACCACTAACCTTACTTTTTGCGGTGAGACTCGTATATTTTTGGCAATGGCTGTAACTTGCATTAATTATTTTTTGGCAGACGATTTTTCTGTTATTTTTCCGTGACCTCTGAATGTCCTGGTTGGCGCAAATTCTCCTAAGCGGTGACCCACCATTGGTTCGGAAACAAAAACATTAATAAATGTTTTGCCGTTGTGGACTGAAAAAGTATGGTTAACAAAATCCGGTGAGATCATACTTGCTCTGGCCCAAGTCCTAATGGCCTCTTTTTTACCAGATTCTTTTTGAGCCTTAACTTTTTTAAAAAGTTTAGCGTCTATGTATGGTTCTTTTTTGCTAGATCTGGCCACTTTATCTCCTTCTTTTGCTAATTATGAATTTACTAGATGGCTTGTTTCTGTTTCTGGTTTTTCTGAATGCAGGTTTGCCTGTTGGTGTTTTTGGATTCATACCGATTCCACTTCTACCTTCACCGCCGCCGTGCGGGTGAGAAGCAGGATCCATAGCAACACCACGAACTTTTGGCCGTCTTCCAAGGTGGCGCGTCTTGCCTGCTTTGCCAGCCGAGCGGTTTTTCCAATCAATGTTGCCTATCTGCCCAATTGTCGCAAAACAATCTCCGTGAATTTTTCTTACTTCTCTGGAAGGTAACTTTATATGGACATATTTGCCCTCTTTGGCAGCGACTATTGCGCTTGCTCCGGCGCTTCTAACAATTTTTCCGCCCCCGCCGGGAGTTATCTCAATGTTGTGGACAAATGAACCGATGGGCATGTTCTTAAGCGGCATGGCATTTCCTGCTTTGACCTCTGTTTTTTCTGAGGTTTGAATTTTGTCTCCGATTTTTATTTCGTTTGGTGCCAATATGTAATTTTTTTCGCCATCTTCAAAGTGGAGAAGCGCTATATTTGCGCTTCTGTTGGGATCATATTCAACGGCTGCTACTATTGCAGCCACATCCCTTTTGTCTCTTTTGAAATCGATCACTCTTAAATTCCTTTTATGACCTCCGCCTCTGCCTCTAACAGTTACTATTCCATTCGATCTACCGGCGGTCTTAATTAACCTTTCGACCAGGGTTTTTTCAGGTTTGGTCTTAGTAATATCACTGAAAATTAGGCCTGTCTTGAATCTCTGGGACGGGGTTGTTGGTTTAAATTGTTCGACCGGCACTAGTTACTCCTTTTCCTTTTCGGCATTTGATTTTCTGAATTTTGCCAGTATGCCTTTGCCTTTTTGCGGTTTTGTTTCTTTTCCTTCGACCTTTGATTCTGTTTTTTTGGTTTTAGCCTCGCTTTTTGTGCTAATGAGTGCGATGCTTTGCCCTTTTTGTAAAGTGACTACTGCTTTTTTACCAGAACCGATATTAGTTGTTTTTCTGGTTCGGGCAATTCTTTTAGTTTTGGCGCTTTTAGTTAACACATTGACACTCACAACATTCACCTGAAATTGACCTTCCACCGCTTTTTTTATTTGGTTTTTGCTAGCGCCTTTTGCTACTAAAAACGTGTACCTGCCATGGTCCATAAGGTCATAGGATTTTTCGGACAAAATTGCTCTTTTTAATAAATGTGGATAGTTCATGATAATTTTCCTATCGCTTCTTTTGAAAAAAAGATGTTCTTGTTCTGAATTATTTCCAAAGCGTTTAAGTTTACCGACGTATCAACCGATGTCTTTTGCAAATTGCGAGCGGCCAGCTTTACACTTGGATTTTTGTCGGAAACCACAAAGAGATTTGGGCCTTTTAGGTTTAGTTTTTTAAGAAGGTTGGCAATAACTTTAGTTTTCGGCTCGATTTTTTCTATATTTGCAATAACTTTTACAGAATTTGAATTGGCTTTCGAAGAGAGTGCGGAAATTAGTGCCTTGTGTTTCATTTTCTTAGGAAAATTCAAATGAGTATCTCTGTACTTCGGTCCGTGAGTTATGCCACCGCCAACCCATAGAGGGGATCTTTTTGAACCGGCCCTTGCCCGGCCAGTACCTTTTTGGCGCCAGGGTTTTGCACCACCACCGCGTGTTTCACTTCTGGTTTTAACTGAAGCCGTGTGTTTTGATTGGTTCTCAAAGTAAACATGTAATGCTTGGACAAGTAACGATTCGTTCACCTTTTGACCGAAAAATTCTTTCGGCAAATCAAAGCTTCCCTGCCTGCGACCGTTTGTATCATAAACTTCAGCTGAAAGTTTAGACAATGTTGATTTGCTTTTAGTCGCTGCCAATTTAGCCTTTGATACTTTTGATATTTTCTTAGCTCCTGGCATTTTCTTTCTCCTTTTCTTTAGAAGTTACAGGTGTTTCAGAAGATCCAGATGAGCCAGAGGTTTGTTGTTTTGTTTCGCTTGGCGGTGGCGGTGGCGTGTATCCTTTTACTTTGCCGGTTTTTTCGATTATTAAAAAACCATTTTTTGGCCCGGGAATTGCACCTTTTACAAGAAGAAGATTTTTCCCTTCATTAACTTCAATTATTTCAAGACCGGTAACAGTAAGTTTTGTGTTACCCATGTGGCCGGCCATTTTCTTGCCTTTAAATACACGTCCTGGGGTAGTGCCCATGCCGATTGAACCGGGGGCTCTATGACGATCGGATTGCCCGTGAGTTTTTGGGCCTCCGGCAAAACCCCACCTCTTAACACTGCCGGCAAAACCTTTACCTTTAGTTTTTCCTGTAACCTTGACCTCATCCCCAACTTCAAAAATGGAGACAGTTACTTTGTCTCCTAAATTTACTTTTTTGTCTGTTTGTTGATTTTCTCTGATTTCTTTTATAAATCTTGGGCTGTGTCCGGCAACTTTGATAAAGGCGTTTTCTGTTTTCTTGGATTTTTTCTTTTTACCCAACCCTAGTGTGATTCGATCAGCATGCATGCCGATAATAGTGTTTGGCTCGACCATGACAGTAGTTACCGGTACTTGATAACCGAACTTACTATACGCAGACGACATATCTGATTTTGTACCAAGAATGGTTTTAATCATAAAAAATCCTTATTTGCGCCAAAAAAGCAGGACTCCTAATATTCACCCCAAGCCACCTTCGGTGTCTCGGGGACCCCGAAATAAACTCTTTATTACAGCAAAAAACGGAGACCCTTAAGATTGACCCTTCGTTAAACTCAGGGGTTTCAGGCGTCCCACCAAGAAATAAATTGTTCAATTGCTAAATTGTTACATTGTTAAATCGATTTACCAATTCAGCAATATAACGATTCGACAATTACATTTTAATTTCAATATCTACTCCCGCAGGAAGATCCAGATGCGTTAATGAGTCAATCGATTTGTTTGTTGGTTCGATTATATCTATTAACCTCTTATGAGTTCTCATTTCGAACTGCTCCCGAG
>CAYMGH010000012.1:0-17708 GCA_964389935.1 uncultured Gammaproteobacteria bacterium
TAAATACCAGCCAGTTATCGGTCTTGAAGTGCATATTGAACTTGAGACGGTAAGCAAAATGTTTTGCAGGTGCAGTGCGGATTATTTCACTGCCAAGCCCAACACTCATACTTGCCCGGTTTGTCTGGGCCTTCCCGGTGCCATACCTGTTGCTAACAAAAAAGCCATTGAATACGCCCAAAAATTTGGAATAGCTTTAGGTTGTGATTTATTGCTAAAAAGCAAGTTTGACCGCAAAAACTATTTTTATCCGGATCTTGCCAAAGGATTCCAGATATCTCAATATGAAATGCCTTTTTCTCAAAGAGGTTCTCTTGAAATTGTCATTGACGACAAAATAAAAAAAATCGGTATCACCAGAGCTCACCTTGAGGAAGATACCGGCAAACTGACACACGCCCAAATAAAAGGCAAAAAGGTAACATTAATCGATTTCAATAGAAGCGGGGTTCCTCTGCTGGAAATTGTTTCCGAGCCGGACATGAAATCAGCGCTGGAAGCCAAAGCTTACGCACAAAAACTTCAGCAAATCGCCAGATATTTAGGAGTTTCAAGTGCCGATATGGAAGAAGGCAGTATGAGAATTGAACCCAACGTGTCTTTAAGGAGAGTGTCAAAGAGTCAAAGAGCCAAAGTGTCAAAGTTGCCGGACTATAAGGTTGAGCTTAAAAATATTAACTCTTTTCGTTTTGCCCAAAGAGCTATTAACTTCGAAATTGAACGTCAAAGCAAAATACATGATCAAGGTGCAAGAGTTCACCAGGAAACTAGCGGTCGGAATGAAGAGGAAAATAAAACCGTCAGCCAGAGGAGCAAAGAAGAGGCTCACGATTACCGCTATTTTCCAGAGCCCGACCTGCCGCCGCTGAGTTTTGCAAGCAGCCGCAAAACTGAAATAACAAAAGAGGTACCGGAATTACCGGACAAAAAAATCGAAAGATTTAAAAAACAATACAACATTAACCAGGACGATGTCCAGATTTTAACTGCTGACAAAAATATTGCGGATTTTTTTGAAGAAGCAAACAAAGCCTACGATAAAAAAGATCCAAAAAAAATTTCCAATTGGATAACCGGCGAATTGCTAAGACGACTAAATGAACAGGGAAAATCCATTAGTGAGATAGAATTGCTACCAGCTTCCCTCGCTGAACTTGTGTATTTAATTGACAAAGGTGATATTACTCAAAATCAAGCCAAAGAAGTTTTTGAACAAATGATAATAAGTGGCAAAGGAGCCCGGCTTGTGATCAAGTCTTTAGGAACTCAGCAGATGACGCAATTGGATCTGCAAAAGCTAGTTGATAAAATTATAGCTCAAAACAACAAAGCGGTTGAGGATTATAAAGTGGGAAAAGTTGCAAGTCTCGGGTTTCTAATTGGCCAAATCCAAAGAGAGGCTAAGGGCCAGGCAGACGCGAATTTGGCCAAAAACTTGCTTCTTGAAAAGTTGAAAAGTTAGAGATTGAAAAAAGCTTTCATTGAGGCTAAACTAAAATTTTGACATGACTAATTTTGCCCACCTCCATGTTCACAGTGAATACTCGCTTCTTGACGGGCTTTCCAAGATTCCCAGGCTTGTCTTGCAGGCGAAAATTTTGGGAATGAAGCATATTGCACTAACTGACCACGGCGCTCTTTACGGTGCAATTAAATTTTACAGGACTTGCAAAGCAGAAGGCGTTAATCCTGTAATCGGCTGTGAAATGTACATTGCTAAAAGATCGCACACGCAAAAAGAAACTTCCGAAGATAAAGAAAACTACCACTTAACAGTTCTGGCGCAAAATTTTGAAGGTTACAAAAATCTGATGAAGTTAATTACGATTGCTCATTTGGAAGGTTTTTATTATCGCCCAAGAGTAGATAAAGACACTTTAGCTAAATATTCAAAAGGCTTGATGGCCCTGTCCGGTTGTGTTTCATCAGAGATTTCACAATCACTTGTTAAAAATGAGCCGGATGAGGCCCAAAAACTTATCAAAACTTACAGGGAAATTTTTGGCAAAGACAACTTCTATTTAGAAGTGCAAAGGCACTTATTCAGTGAGTTTCAAAGCGCCCACGAAACCGCCTCTGAAATTCACCGCGACCTCGAAAAAATGGCTAGAGAAGAAAAACAAATCATAGACGGTGCAAAAAAATTGTCTCATGAGCTGGGAATTAAACTTGTGGCCACCAACGACATCCATTACGTTTTATTTGGTGATGCACAAGCTCAGGATGCCATTGTTTGTATACAAACCGGCAAAAACATCACTGATGTTAAGAGGTTAAGAATGATCGATTCACCGACCTACTTTTTAAAAAGCACAGATGAGATGATGGAACTTTTTAAAGACATACCTGAAGCAGTCAGCAATAGTGTTGAAGTAGCCCAAAAAGCCGATATCGACATTACCCTGAATAAGGTGGCCTTTCCAAAATATGAGGTTCCGGACAAAAAATCTGCAGATGACTATTTAAAAGAGCTAAGTTATAGGGGTATTAAAAAAAGGTTGGGAAGTATAAACGAAAATATTAAGAAAAGAATAGATTACGAACTTTCTGTGATTGGCAAAAAAGGATATTCCACCTATTTTTTAGTGGTTGCAGATTTTGTCAACTGGTCTCGCGCAAAAGAAATTATTTCTACAACTCGAGGTTCTGCGTCAGGCAGCTTAGTTTCCTATGCAATCGGGATTACCAACGTTAATCCGCTCGACTTCAAACTGCCGTTTGAGAGATTTTTAAATTTATACAGGCCTACTCTGCCGGATATTGATGTTGACTTTGAGGATAACAGGCGTGACGAAGTCATTGCCTACGTTCGGGAAAAATATGGCAGCGATAAAGTAGCTCAGATAGGCACCTTTGGAACTATGATGGCCAGGGCTGCCGTTCGCGATGTGGCGCGTGTTTTAGGGTGGCCCTACGCCAAAGCAGACAAAATAGCCAAAATGATTCCAATTGGGGCCCAGGGATTCCATATGTCTCTGGATACGGCTAAAAAGCAAAACAAAGAACTTGGTCTGAATTACCAGAATGATCAGGAGATAAAGGAACTTTTGGATTTAGCTGAAAAAGTGGAGGGTAATGCCAGACATGTTTCCGTGCATGCAGCAGGTGTAGTCATTGCTCCCGAAGACCTGAACAATTTTGTACCGCTTCAGAAAGAAACCAGTGGTGAAAAAATAATAACCCAATATGACATGTATGATGTCGAACAAACAGGGCTCGTAAAAATGGATTTTTTAGGAATCAGAAACCTTTCAATTTTAGGTGCATCTGTAAAGATCGTAAAAAAAACCCAGGGTATAAAAATTGACCTGCTTAATATTCCATACGACGACAAGAATGCATTCGCAATTCTGGCAAAAGGTGAGACAATGGGCCTTTTTCAGCTTGGGGGAACCGGCATGACGCGCTACTTGAAAGAATTAAAACCTACTTCGGTTTTTGACATTATGGCCATGATTTCCCTGTTCCGTCCCGGGCCGATGAACTCAATACCGGAATATATTGAGAGAAAAAATAGCCGCAAGAGAATAACTTTTTTTGATCCTCGAATGGAAAAATATCTGGATCAGTCTTACGGTTTGATTGTCTATCAGGATGATGTGCTTTTGACTGCCATCAACATTGCTGGCTACAGCTGGGAAGAAGCTGATAATTTCCGCAAAGCCATGGGTAAAAAAATTCCTGCTGAAATGACAAAGCAAAGGGAAAAATTTACAAAAGGATGTATTAAAAATGGCATGCTTAGCTCAAAAGCCGAAGACCTCTTTAAATTAATTGAGCCCTTTGCCGCCTATGGATTTAACAAAGCCCATGCAGCATCTTACGCGATCATTGCTTATCAAACAGCTTACATGAAAGCTAACTTTCCCGTTGAATTTATGACTGCCGTGATGACAGCCGAAGCAGACGACCCCGATAAAATTTCCTCAGCAGTTAACGAATGCGCAAAAATGGACATTATTGTGCTGCCGCCGGATATTAACGACTCTCAGACAGGATTTTCAATTGAAGATGCCCAAAGCATATCTAAAGATCAAAAGGGCAAAAAACATATGAAACAAGGAATCAGATTTGGTCTGTCGGCTATTAAAAACGTCGGCAAAGCAGCAATTGAAGCCATTATTTCCGAAAGAGATGCCAAAGGCGATTTTAAAACATTAGACGATTTTGTCAGACGTGTAAATCTGCGGGTAGTTAATAGAAAAACTATGGAAAGCCTAATTAAGGCAGGTGGTATGGACAGATTTGGCAGGAGAAACGCCATGCTGCGGGTTTTGGAGGAAATTAAGGCATCAGGTAGCTCTCTTTCCAAATCGATTTCAACAGGTCAGGGTACTCTGTTTGCCGAAGCCGAACTTGAAGGTGGCTCGTCTTCGTCATCTTTATCAATTAGCGCAGTACTCCAGTCAACAGAAGAAGCACCCCGTGACGAAATATTGTCTTGGGAAAAAGAACTCTTGGGTTTTTATTTAACTGAACATCCACTGACTAAAGTTTCAACTAAGCTTGCCAAACTGGTCACAGTCAAAATAGGCGAAATTGATATTTTTAATCGTGATGACAGACAGCTTAAGTTAGGTGGCATAATCGCTTCTATTCGCAAAACTTTTACGAAGCTAAAGAAAGAAGAAATGTGTTTTCTAAAGATTCAGGATACAACCGGAACCATAGATGTTTTAGTATTTCCAAGAGTTTATGAAAGCTCTCGGGATGCTATTTTACCAGACCGTATTGTAGTTATTAACGGTAAACTGGATTCCAGTGATGAAACACCAATCGTTATCGCGCAAAAAATTAGTTTACTGGAAAATGAGATTGAAGCAAATGATACTCTTGGGGAAGAATTCGAAATTATTATCCCTAAAAATGCTGACAGAATATTGTTGTCTCGAATCTACGAGCTTTTGAAAACAACTCCCGGAGAATTGTCGACCTTTTTAGTTTTGCCGGGTGGAGAAAGTAAATCACGCCGCATTCCTGTTCCTTTTGGAACAAAAAAAACTCCCGCGCTTAAAGAGTCACTGGCAAATCTCGGTTGCCAAATTGTCGGTTGATTTTATCAGATACCAAATGGTGATCTGATTTTACTTTTTACTGAGGTTCTAATATACTTATAAGTCATGAATTTGATAAATTTCAAGGCTGGGGATATCGTAAAAGTATTTACCAAAGATCCGGAGGACAATAAGGTACATGCCACGCCTTTTCAGGGCGTCGTACTCCTAGTCCGTGGTCAAAAGCAGAATAAGACTTTTACTGTCCAAAAGAACGCCAGTGCCGGTGTTGATGTCGAGCGCATTTTCCCAATAAACTCACCTATTATCGAAAAAATAACCGTTGTGAAAAAGGGCAAAGTCAGAAGGGCAAAGCTCACCTACTTCAGGAAGAAAAATCTTAACTAGCTTAAATCCTATGGTTCTGCCTAATCTCAGCTTCGAAGAAAAATTATGGCGGCAAGGATTCGATTACATAGTCGGTATCGATGAGGTTGGCAGGGGCTCTTGGGCAGGCCCACTGGTTGCAGCCGGAGTAATTTTGCCCAAAAACTTCCATGTTCCAGAAGGATTTGCCGAATCAAAACAATTAACAGTAGCAAAGCGGGAAAAACTCGCAGAATTAATCAGAAGCAAAGCGCTTGCCATCAAAATCAGCGAAATATCCTCTTCTCAAATCAATAAGATTGGTATTAGCCGTGCAACCCAATTCATATTCAGGAAAATCATCAGGACAATTGATATAAAACCGGATTATTTTTTAGTGGATGCTTTTCAGATTCGCTATTTTCCCAAAAGCATACAACTTGCTATTAAAGAAGGAGATAAAAAATCAGCAAGCATTGCAGCTGCCTCAATAGTTGCTAAAGTTTATCGAGATGGCCTAATGTTAAACCTTTCCCAAAAATTTCCCAATTACGGGTTTGAAAAACACAAAGGCTATGGCACAAAACATCATCAGGCGATGATTAAACTACATGGATTTGCGCGAGTTCACCGCACGTCGTTCAATTTAAATTATTTAATATCGTGAACAAAACACAGCAGGGTGCTTACGGTGAAGAGCTTGCATGTGATTTTCTCAAAAAACAAGGTTACAAAATACTGGAGAGGAATTTTCGAATAAGAGGCGGAGAAATAGACATTATTGCCATAGAAGACAACACTCTTGTTTACGTGGAAGTTAAGACAAGATCCAGCAACTATTTTGGATATCCTGAAGAATCAGTAACACCTCGTAAGATTAAATTTCTGGAGCGCGCAGCTAAGTTTTATAGGAATAATAGAAGCTATCAAAAACTACCAAGTCTTGAGCGAATAGATGTTATTACTGTTGATTCGAGTTCATCCGTTCCTCTAATAAATCTTATTAGAAATGCTGGATTTTGATTTCAGATTTCCTAGGGGGTATAATTTTGCTCTATGACAGTTCAAGTCAATATCCACGTTCATGGAGGAAAAGAAAGAGTACTTGTTAACACCTCTAGCGTGCCTCAAGGTAACAGCTATTCGGCTAGAGAAAGAATTCCAGTCCAATCTTTAGAAGATTGGCAAGTTGATACTTGGTGGAGTCGGCAGATGTTCAAACCATTTATGCAAGGATTGCCCATATTTCAAAATTATCAAGCAGCAATAGCTGCTGCAGAAGCAGGTGAGTCTGTAGAAATAGTTGGTGCGGAAATGGCTGAATTTAACTCCCAAAAAAAACATCTTAAAGCATATGAGAACGCTTATGGTAATCATCTGCATCCCAAAAAGCTTGTTAGAAAAATGCTTGTTGAGGGCTCGAGACTTTCTGCTATGAGGTCTATCCCACTGGATATTATCAAGATGTATATAGACGAAGAAGCTGATATTATTGCTGATGCTTATCGATTAACGAATTCCAGTAGAGCGGATCTTAAGGCATTAGTTTATCAATCCGAATTTCAAGAAATTTAACTTGATTTAACTAATCCAACCGGTTCTCTTCCCTCAAAAACGTCAATAATATTTTTAGCGCAAATCTCTGACATCTTCTCGCGCGTTTCAAAAGTGGCCGAAGCTGTGTGTGGTGTCAGAATCACGTTGCTCAATTTTATAAGTTCAGCAGAAACTTCCGGTTCATGTTCATAAACATCAAGGCCCGCAGCAGCTATTTCTTTTTCCTTGAGCGCCCAGATAAGCGCTTTTTCATCAACAATAGGTCCGCGTGAAGTATTAATTAAAATTGCCGATTTTTTCATAAGTTTAAATTCTGCCGTGCTGATCATTCTTCTTGTGTCAGCAGTCAATGGAACGTGAAGGGTAACAATATCCGAAAGGCCCAGCAGTGATCTTATATCCGTATAGCGCGCTTCACATAAAAGTTCAAAATCCTCCGAGCGCGAAATGTCATAGTAGAGTATATTCATTCTGAACCCTCCGTAAGCAATTTGGCCGACAAAAGTGCCGATTCTGCCCAGCCCAATTATGCCAATTGTTTGTCCCCACAGCTGATGTGAAAGGAAAGCGTTTGGGTCCCACTGTTTAAAATTTCCCTCACGAACGAAGCGGTCGGCCACTTTAAGCTGTTTATTAAGTGCAAAAATCATTGCAAAAGTGTGTTCGGCTACCGATTCATTGGCAACGCCCGGAGTATTACAAACAATAATACCTCTCTTTTTTGCGGCACTAACGTCTATGTTGTCAAAACCGACAGCATAATTAGCAATTACTTTAAGATTTTTAGAAGCAGTGGACACTAGATCTCCGTCAACGTTATTGGCAGGCATTGAAATAATTGCTTCGTAGCTGGAGAAAATATCTTTGAGTTCTTCCCGCGTTAAGTCCTTACCTGTTAGATTTAGATCAATCTTAAAGCCTTTTTGCTTAAGCAGCTCAATGCCGTTGTCCTGAATTTTCCCGGTAACATATACTTTGAGCATTAATTGTATTTTAAATTATTTTAAAGGTTTGTGGCTACTAAGTTTGACACGCTTTTTCTATATCTCTCAACTTCGTCAAGGTTTAATAAACCGTTTTGGGCCCCGACTTCCCGAATAACGTTTGCCGAATTAATTGTTCCCCATACCATTGCTTCGCCAAGGTTAAGATTACGATTTAGAGCAGCGATAAAGGCAGCTGCATATGCATCCCCGGCACCTGTCTTTTCCACGAGCTTAGTCGGAAACACTCCCAGCTTCAGATATTTTTGGCCGTCAGAGGCATACGATCCTTCTTCGCCGTCCGTAATAACTATGATTTGTGGTCCCAGAGCATGTAATTTATCTAAGATCTCTCTTGTTTGTGGTTTTTCACCAGCTTCTATTTCTAAAATGTCTTTTGCCTCCTCTAAATTGCAGATAAAAATAAAGCAGCGCTCAAGTGTGTTTTTAAAACGTTTTACATTTGCCTTAATTTGATACGTACCAGGCGCAAACACTAACTTTGCGCGGCTTCTGTCAATAAAGTGGGCAACCTCGTCGATTATGTTTGAATCGGTAAAAGATTCGCTCAAGGAAGTTAAATAAACCCAGTTAGTTTCTCCGAGTTTTGGCAAGGAATAAAACCAGTCCTGATGATAAACGAAAATCGTCCGCTCACCCTGATATGTTAGAACAACAGAAAGATTAGAGCTTTTTTTATCGTCAATTACTATGTAGTCACCGGCAATATTCAGTTTCTCAAGCGCACTTTTAATCATTGTCCCTTGCCAGTCGCGTCCCAAATGGGTATAAATTGCCGTTTTCATTCCCAATGTCGCGCAACCCGCTGCCACATTGGCAGCATTACCCGCGATGCCATGGGAAATTGATTCAACCGGTATTTTGCCCCCATACTCAACACAAATTTTGCAGTCTTTTTTATTGATGTCACATTCGATAGAAGCTTCATGAATTTTAATAAATGTATCAACTGTTGAATCACCGATTGTTATAATATCAAGCTTGTCGTTCATAACCTAAATTGAAAATTTAGAGTTTTTGTGCATATGTTTCTCTTCGGAAATTTCTTCCTTAAACTCATTTATAGCTCCCAAGGCGTCTTCAGGCGTGTTGACTATTTTAAATACAAGTCTTTCCTCCGGCCTTATATACATGCCGCGGGTGAAAGCAAAAATAATTTCCTGCCAAAAATCTCCGTACAAAATCGATGGTTTATGATGCCCAAAATAGAGCCGTGCCAGTCCCCAGGCCATCCCAAATTCGGAAATTGTTCCGGTTCCCCCGTTAAAAATAACAAATATTTGCCCGGTTTCCAAAAGTTTTAGCGTTCTTTTGAGATAATCTTCTTCAACTATTAACTCATCCACCTTATTAGTTTCATCTCTTCCTTCAAACATAGGTGTGTCTTTAGGGTAAAATGTGATTCCGATTGCTTTTCCTCCACCGGCATGAGCTCCCAAAGTTGACGCTTTCATTATGCCCGGGCCGGCGCCATTTACAATTCTGTATCCTTCCTTAGCGCACAACCGCGCCACCTCATACGCAGCCTTAAAAGGATCATCCGATTCTTTGGCATCGGCGTATCCCAAAAATGTAATGTTTTCTACTTTGGATTTTTTAAACGCGAATGGAAATTGGGCAGGCTCATCCATATTCTAATTATGTCTTAGCTTGAGCAATTCTTTCAAGCTTATCGAACGCAACTTTAAAATCCGGCGCGTTGTAAAGAGTGGAGGAAGCCACTAAAAAGTCTGCTCCTGCTTCTACGAGTTTAGCTGCGTTTTCGAAGTTGACGCCAATATCAATTTCAACGGCTAAGCTCGGCTGAATTTTTTTTGCCCTTCTTATTTTTTCGTAAGTATTTGCCCCAAGTGTTTGACCGGAATAACCAGGCTTGCCAGTCATCAAGAGCAGAAGGTCAATGTTGTCAAAAAAATGATAAGCGGCCTCTATTGACGTTTCTGGATTTAAAGAAATTCCTACTTGCTTGCCATAGCCTTTAATTATATATAGATCTTGGTTTGTATCGGCATCAATTTCAAAAGGGAATATGATTCGAGTCACATAATCAAGTTTTGCCAGTTCACTAATATAATTTTGTGGATAGATTACCATCAACTGAATTTCCAATTGACTAGACGATGGATACTTTTTTATAACATCGAGCCCAACAGTTTTATTCTTAGAGAACTCACCATCTACAACATCTATTTGAATAAGGTCTGTCGCATGTTCAGCTTGTCGCAACCTTCTATGATATTCCTCTTCGTCTGCTGTTAATATACCAGGAACTATTTTGGCCATGGTTACTATTATTATGATTTTATCGATTAATCAATTCAACAATAAAACAATTCAACAATTACAGTTCATAGCTCTCACTTTGCTGTGGAAGGGTCGATTCTATATTCAGTTTTTCTCTTAGATTTCTTGAAAAGACAAGAGACTGCTCACTTTCACCATGGACTATAAAAACCTCCTTTAAGTTGTCAATCCTGGAAATCCACTCTATAAGCTGAGGTAAATCTGCGTGGGCGCTGTAAGAACCGATTGCTTTAACTTTCGCTCTCACCTTCAAATTTTCGCCAAATATCCTAACTTCTTTTTCTCCCTCAAATATTTTTCTGCCCAGTGTTCCTGATGCCTGATAACCAATAATCAACAGCGTGTTATTAGCATTTCCGATATATCTTTGCATATGATGAAGTATCCGGCCGCCGTTCATCATTCCGGAGCCGGCTATAATTACTTTTGGATTGGCAGAGCTGTTAATGGCTTTTGACTCATCAACGCTTGCTGTAATTTTGACCCTTTCCAGTCCAAAAAAATTGTCATCTGTGTGAGCTTCCTGCAGTTTTTTACTTAAGTATTGGGGATATTTTTTAAAAACGCCTGTGACTTTAGAGGCTAACGGGCTGTCCAGATAAAAGCTTGGTTTTTCGCACTTTTGGCTCACGCAAAAATGTTCAATGTCATGAAGTAGTTCCTGAGTTCTTTCTATTGCAAACGAAGGAATCATCACAACACCATTTGCGGCAATCGCCGAAACCAGCACATCAGAAAGCTTTTGCATACGCAAGTTTCTGTCCTCATGGATTCTTCCGCCGTAAGTACTCTCGCAGATTAGAAAGTCAGCACTCTCAATAGCATCTGGTGGATCAAGCAGAGCCGACGGTGTATTACCAATGTCGCTGGTATAAACAAGTTTTTTGCCGTCCGCTTCTATTATTGTTAGTGCGGATCCAAGAATATGCCCGGCATTTTTTAATGTTAATTTTATATTGCCTTCAATTTCAAGCGTTTCATCGTATCCTATTGTTTCAAAAAGCTCCATGGTTCTTTTGATATCGTCTTTGGTGTATAAAGGAGGGTGCTCATCTTTTTCCGCCTCCTCACTCATTAACTTAGCACTATCCTCCAGAACAAAATTAATCAGCTCCTTTGTAGGCCCGGTGCAGTAAATTCGTCCGCGGAAACCATCCTTAACCAATTTCGGCAATCTTCCGGTATGGTCCAGATGGGCGTGGCCTATTACAACCGAGTGGATTTCAGCTGGTCTGGAAGCAAAAGGAGCGTAATTTCTTTCTTCAGCAAGCCTATAACCCTGAAAAAACCCGCAATCAAGGAGAATTTTTTTCCCGGAAGCTTCAACTAATATATTAGAACCGGTAACCTCGCGGCAGGCACCATAGAAAGTAACACGCATATAAATAGTATTGAGTATTGAGTATTAAGTATCAAGGGGAATAAGTTTTTGAACAATTGGCTACTGACAATGATCTACGAACTGATATTCAGTGATTGGGCTATTTTTTGCTGGTCAAAACCAAGAATATTAACCTGTTGGCCGTCGTCTTTTACAATAACTGTAAACGGAACTCCCATCTGGCCAGAGATAGCAATCATTTTTTGGGCCTCCTCCGGATTCTCGTCAACTAAGATTTCGGAAAATTCTACATTCTTAGAATTCAGATAATCTTTCTGCATTTTGCAAAAAGGGCACGTTCTTGTAGTATACATAGTAACTTTAGGCATGATTTCATTGTAGTTAAATTAACTTCCAAGATCAATGACGAAAAACTTATTCAGAGATATCCAAGCAGATTTAAATAGGCAAGCGGACACTAAAAAAGCCAAAGTTTATCAGAGGTTTTTCAAAATCGGTAAAGGGCAATATGGAGAAGGGGACAAGTTTATTGGTCTGACTGTCCCCCAGCTTAGGACGGTAGCTAAAAAATATTCGTCGCTTCCCCTCTCGCTCGTAAAAAAACTTTTGCAAAGCGAAATTCATGAATATCGGCTTACCGCTCTTTTGATTCTTGTTGACCAATATCAAGAGTCTGATGATAAAAATCAAAAGAAAATTGTTGACTTCTACCTTGCTCACACGAGATACATTAACAATTGGGATTTGGTTGACCTGTCAGCTGATAAAATTTTAGGCGGCTATCTTAAAAGAAAGAATAAATCAATTCTCTACAAACTCGCCAGATCCAAGAATCTTTGGGAAAGAAGAATTGCGACTATTGCAACCTTTTATTTCATCAAAAATAATCAATTCGAAGAAACCTTAAAAATCTCGGAAATTCTGCTTAGCGATAAACAGGATTTAATTCACAAAGCCGTCGGCTGGATGCTTAGAGAAGTCGGCAAACGCGATCAAAAAGTTTTGGAAAGTTTTCTGCAAGAACATTACAAATCCATGCCAAGAACTATGCTTCGCTACGCGATCGAAAGATTTGACGAAAAAAAGAGAAAATTCTACTTAAGTTCAAAGGGTTGAATAACATTGGGATTTCTGAGATGTTTATAGGGCTTATCGAATCCGTTAGGGAAACGTTTGCTTGTGTCACAGTGTTTACAAAATCCATTAGAAGTAGGTACGAATGTTTGAGCATTATAGGTTGTTTCTATAACCCAGCGATGTCCTACCACTTTTCTATCTTCAGCCTCAGGATTCATTTGCTGCATTATAACAAAAAATTAGAGGATTAGCAACTATAGGATAAAAGCAGCCCCAAGGTTTTGTATTGGGTTCAAGTGCTTAAAGAATTAAAGGCAATACATACATAGTTTGTCAAATAGGATTGTTATATAATACTGCCATCATGCCTAAAGAGAATCCAAACTGGCTCGAGCGTAATGTGGTTCACAGAACGGAAAGAGTCAGAGTAAATATCGAATCAGATACTTGGTGGAGAGGTAATACGGTAAAAATTGTCATTTCTACCGCTCCCGGATTTGCAGCTGTATTTTTCGGGGGCGAGATCCCGCAGGAAACGGTTAGTAAGCTCGTCCAATGGGGTGGAGTCGTTGAAGCATCATTCCTCGTGCTACCTCTTGCAATGGCATGGGGAAATAAAGCTGCAGCGTACGCACGTAAGAGAACCTTGAATTTCTTCGGCCTAGATCCGGATGATTTTGAAACCTGATGTTCGAAATTTTAATAGGTCTGACCCCTAAAACCCGATCACTTCGTTCGAATTTATGCATACATATGATAAAATTCTCACTGTTGAGGCGCCATCGTCTAACGGTAAGGACACTACCCTTTCAAGGTGGTAATCGGGGTTCGATTCCCCGTGGCGCTGCATGGTACAATTCAGCCCCTTGCTTTCCTGTAGATTAGTGAGATTTTTTGAGGATTGCTGAAATTTGCTCTTTCAATTTTGGAATTTCATTTTTAACAACATCCCAAACGATCTCGTAATCCACACCAAAATAGTGATGGATAAGTCTATCCTGCATACCTGCTATAGATTTCCAATCAATCTGATTATAGCTTCTTGAAAAATCTTCAGGCAAATTTTTAGCGGCCTCACCGATAATTTCCAAGCTTCTTGAGAAAGCTCTTTGAAGTGTCATGTCATGCATGAACTGTTCTTGAGAAGTAGCTTTCGAGGAATCTAACAAATAATTCACTTCGTCCAGAATATGACTTAGATATTCTCTAGGAGATTTGGACATATTCAATCTCTTTTTCTATGAGAGGAGCTATATAAGGGCTAAGAGATTGTGCCGTCAAAAGATCAACTTTTCTACCTAGTAAATCTTCAGTAAAGGTGGCCATTCCAATAAAATTACGGAAATTTTTTTGACCCTTTGTAAATTCAACAAGTAAGTCCACATCGCTATCTTCATTTTGTTCACCTGCGACAAAAGAACCAAACACACCGATCCGATTAACCCCGAATCTTTCAAGTTTATCACTGTTTTCTTTCAGCAACTCTATAATTTGCTGTTTATTAGCGGCTCTCACAACGCTATTATTATAATATATTAAGGCTCCCTTTATCTAATCCCAATAGGGTTCAATTGTGCAAACCTTGGGACTGTTTTAAATTCTATTTCTACTTATGAAACTTATTCCAGACCTCTTCTAAAATTTGCTTCGCCGTGTGTTGGCCACCGAGACCAAACGCTAGTCCTCCGGCTATGGCAATCATTGCAACCAGCCCTGCAAACAAAATTCTCAAAAGCTCTTGGGCGACCCCCAATTGATGCAAAACTAAAAACCCGGTAAAAATCGTAATCGACCATTGGGCAACTAGTGCAACTGTATTTGCCAGTTGCTTACCCAATGCTTTGGCCGCATTATAGGCAACTTTGTAGCCAATTCTTGCAAATACCAAACCAATCATTGCCAGTACAACAGCCACGATTACATTTGGAATATAAAGAATTACCCGGTTTAACACAGCGTTAACCGCGCTGAGCCGCCACGCTTCAAGAGCCGGCACCAGAAAGATTACTATAATGGTCCACCTTGCGATTTGCGCCAGTATCTCGCTCCACTCGATATCTTTTCCCTCAAGTTTAGTTATCCCGTATTTGGCCAAAAACTGCTCCAGCTTAATAACCTTCAGAGAACCAAGTATTAGCCGGTGAGAAATTCCGGCAACGACCAAGCCAATAAAAAGGATAATCAGGCCGCCAATAAATGAAGGTATAAATTCAACGAAGGTAATAACCGATCTTAAAACTGCATCGCTTACAGAAACATATAAATCTTCTAAATTCACTTTCCTACACCCCCTTTCAAAAATTATTTTATTTATTCCATTTAAATCCAATTGCATCAAATTATCAAGCATTTTCCTTGAAGCTGTCAGGTAAATTTAATATAATTAATGCTTACTCATTTGACACCATGGGGGTATAGCTCAATCGGTAGAGCAATTGCCTTTTAAGCAATTGGTTCAGGGTTCGAGTCCCTGTGCCCCCACATAATTTGCAAACGCTAGATCATAACCTCTAAACTTTAAGTATATTCACGCATGAATTGGGTCGACTTCATTATTCTTTTAATAGTTTTAGTTTTTGCAGTAGAAGGCATCAGGCGTGGCTTTTTCAACCAAATATTCAATATTTTAGGCTTCATTTTTTCACTGGTTTTGGCGCTGGGTCTTTATCCTTACACTGCCGATTTGCTCATATCGCTTTTCAATTTGCCGCCAATAGCAGCTAACCCGATAGGCTTTCTTATAGTTTGGCTCACAGCAGAAACGATATTCTTCGCACTTATTAGAATATTTCTTAAAAAATACTTAAGCTATTTTGACAGTGACAAAATTAATAAATACCTTGGATTTTTACCGGCTGCTTTAAACGCTTTTTTGTTTTTGGCATTTGTACTTCTTTTCGTCGTATCACTGCCAATTAGACCGGATATTAAAAAAGATATCTACGATTCGAAAATCGGGTCATTTCTGGTTGGCAGGGTTACAGCACTCGAAAAACCTCTAAATAACGTATTCGGTCCGATTACCAAGCAAGGTCTGACGTTTTTAACTATCCGGCCGGAAGACAAAGGGGCAATTAACCTTCAGTTTACACAAGACCAGCTGACAGTTGACAATTTAAGCGATCAGGAAATGTTTAACCTCGTTAACCAAGAAAGAATAAGATCCGGATCTAAGGCGCTTGCCTGGAATGAATCCCTTGCCCAAGTTGGCAGAAAGCATTCTGAAGATATGTTCAGGCGAGGCTATTTTTCGCACTTTTCACCGGAAGGCAAAGACGTTGGAGACAGACTTCTCGAGAATGGAATTGAGTATAGTTTTGCCGGAGAAAATTTAGCACTAGCCCCTAATGTCGAAAGAGCTCACACCGGCCTTATGAATAGCGAAGGCCACAGAAGAAATATTTTGGATCCGGCTTTTGGCAAAATTGGCATTGGTGTTGTTGATGGCGGTGTCTACGGCAAAATGTTCACCCAGGTGTTTACAGAGTAAACAACAAAATCAACCAACCTCGTAGGTTACAAGCTAACAACCTACGAGGTTGGTAAGCTTTAAGTTATTCATCAAAGGCTAGATGTTGGGAAAGCGGATCTATTGGAATGTCAATATTAGACATAACAAATTTCTCATATTCGCTTACAGAATTTTTTTTAGTAAAATAGCTTAAAACAGTCTCAGGATCGACTATATCATTTGCCTCTCCTGAAAGGTATGCCGAGAGAGAAGACCATTTATAGCGCAACAACAAATCCCTGGCATTTTTCCCTGAATGTTTGTAAAGACCATAAGGATTTAAGTGAATGTAACGCGAAAGGTGCACTAAGTATTCGTCCTGCTCAACAAGTTTTGATTTAAATCGTCCTTGGTATAGTGAGCCTACGGTTTCGTATTTCATGTTAAAGTATGTAGAATGGCTATTACAAAGGTCAGAGAAAAACCTGCTTATTGAATTTGTTGCTGATTGTTGAATCAGAAGGTGAAAGTGGTTGGGCATAAGACAATAAGCGACGATTTTTAAAGGATATTTATTTTTATAAGTTACAATTTTTTCCAAAAATCTAGTGTAATCCTTATCTTGTAAGAATATCCGTTGTTTTCTATTTCCACGATTATAAATGTGATAATACGAATTATTTTCAAAAAACCTTGGTGGTACCGCCATCAGATCATTTTAACCTACGAGGTAGTGAAGTCAAGACCTCGTAGGTTAATGGTTGTTAGGATAGAACTTTAGGCGAAAATTTTAATTTTCCCGCAAGAGTTTTCCTAAACGAAAACTCTTATCCCCAAAATAGCCTGTAACTTCCGGCATTATAATTGGCATTCCAAGAAGCTGTGCCGGAAATAGCGTATAATCACCATATTTATTATTAACCTCGTCAACCTTTTCAACCAACCTGCTATGTCGTCTTGCCTCTTTAAAAAGGGGAATAGGCAAAAAGTCTTTCTTTGTTAACATGCCCAATGTCACTCCGCAAAAAATAATTGGTTTATCCTGAGGTTTACCAAAATGCCAATTGTCAGAAATAATTTTACAGATGTCAAAAAGCTCTTTGCCAGAGCTTATATAATTTTTTAAAGTTCTATGACCATACCAAGCTTTAACCCTCTCATCATCTTTGGGTCCAGACCAATGCCGTGCAGAGGTTCTAAGACAAAATCCAACATAACGCCCTGCTAAAGCCATAGTACGCGCTTTAAATGCTGCTTCTTCTGCTAAATTTCTGGCAATCTTATATATATCTTGCCTGCTATTTAGAGCTTTGTGCGTTGTATAAGTTCTGCCTACGCTTTTTGCTTGCTCAAGGCTTGTGTATGCTAAAACTGGTGTGTTGTCGATTCCTCTTGCCAAATTAAAAAGATGATAAGACCAAAATGGCCCAAAGTTATCATACAGAAAAGAAAATGTGCAAGCTCTCAGCGCCGGAAAATTATCAATGCCCAACTTTGCCAAACGGGCACAAAGTCTATATCCAAGCCCGCAAACATCGGTTAACTTGCATTTATCTAAAACTTTGAATAAATTGTCTTCTGTTATCCAGAACAAACCGTCAAGTTTTATTTGG
>CAYMGH010000013.1:0-16753 GCA_964389935.1 uncultured Gammaproteobacteria bacterium
AGCCGCGCAGATCTTAGGCGCGCTTCGCGAAATCGGCGCCGAAACCGAAAAATTTGGCGGCAGTTTATCAGTTTTAACCCGCCACATAAAAAACGCCGCCGCATCCTCCGACGACGTCAACACCAGATTCTCCCGTTTATCCTCACGCATATCAACTGTACAGAACATCGAGACTCGCACTACTAAAGGTTTAAAATCCAAAAATTAAACAGCTTGACCCAAAAATATCAAGTGTGTATAATTAATGTGTAATGCAGACACAAAGGATCAATATTACATTGCCCGCGGATTTGGCGCGAGATCTCAGGAAAACAATTCCCGAAGGATCACGCAGTAAGTTCATCGCCGCAGCTTTAGAAGAAAAATTAAAGCGCAAAAAAAACCTTAAAAAAGACTTAATCAAAAGCCTCAAATTAAATAGTAAAATTTATAGAGAGATTCAGGAAGATTTTAAGTACGTAGATGCAGAAGCATTCGAAAAGTTACCCTAAACGCGGCGAAATTTTTATCGCGGATTTGGATCCGGGTTTTGGCCGTGAAATGCGCAAAAAACGGCCTATACTTGTAATTTCTAACAATACTATAAATAAAAATTCTAATACTCTTATAATGGTACCTTTCAGCTCAATCGTTCCCGAATTTATGGGCCCTAACATTGTAGACATAGAGAATGAAGGCCTAGACAAGCGATCGGCTATTATTGTTGACCAAATTCGTTCGGTAGACAAGAGAAGATTGATAAACAAGGTAGGGGAGCTTACCAGTTACAAGTTATTCGAAGTCGAAGACGCTCTCAAAATCGTTTTGGGTCTTGAATCGCTTGTTTAATATAACAAATATGAATCACAAAAAAGTGACGACGTCAACACCCGCTTTTCCCGTCTGTCGTCACGAATATCAACGGTGCAAACAATCGAAGCTGCGAGTGGAAAAAAGTTAAAATAACTTGTGTTTACTATAGGTACATGGTAGAATCTGCCGCATGTACGACGAGCGCGTAAGAGAAATTCTTGTTTTAACCCTGAGACAGGTACAAACGGAGAAAACCCAATTGTCAAAGGCGGTATAGTAAAAGATGTCACAGCTAGGTTTGAGACTTGGGCTTGGACACAAAATCCCGAAACAGTTTGGAGAGTTCCCCCCAAAACGGTTACATTTTATTTTGAGAAATTACTAAGAGTGGTTGACTATACAAACTACGATGGGCCATTAGCCGAATACATAACTAGAACCTATTTTGCATATGGAGGGGAAGAATATCAGCCAGAAGAAGAAAGCTCCAGCGCTAAATCGCCTTTTTCACAAACTTCGCGACTCGCCTTTAATAAAGATGGCGATCCTAGCTATATTGGCATTACGCACATGAGTAAAGCTAGCGCATTCGATTCATCCGGTTCCCTATTCTTAGAGTTTAGACATGATTTCAATCAGGTAGATTTTTCCGTAACTTTACAAGGTTTTCATTTAAGTCTCAGATTCAAAGGTTTTAACAGACCATGCGAAATTGACTCAATCTATTTATTGCGCCACCAAGATAAAGAGGGACGTTTTAATATTGGGAGAAATTGGATAGATGTAACGGGGCCAGAGGATAAAAAAATTCCCGGTATCAATGAAGTCAAAGATTTTCAAGAAATTGTGGAGGAATCTGGAGATATTTTATTCAAATTAAGACGCGTGGAAGAAAATATTGTTATAGAAAACTTTAGCGGCGGGCAACTTGAGAACCGCTTTATTATCCCAATAGAAATTAATCCAGAGGAGATAAGGGATCAACTTATCAACCCTCTCACTTTAAGAGAACCAGTTAAGGCTCCCGCTGATCTCGATATTTCATGGAGATTTGCAAATCTTAGTACAGCACTCGGGGTAAAATGGGAAAGATTTTAAGCTCCCGAAGTTTTTGAGTTACTGCATTCAAATGCTGAAATATCTACTTCACTGATTCGAATCAGTGAAGTAATAATGATTTGGTCAAATTAATTGATTAATTAGACCAGAGATCTAAAATTTAGAAAAATCATGCTAAAATGGCCGCGTGGCTGATTTACCCAAAGATCTAAATCCACAATCCTAATAGGGGTTAAACCCCTAACACCTTAACACCTTCAGCAATCATAAATAGCTATTTTTCTATCGTCAATCCTGCTAATTTTTTTAATCCTCGAGCATAATTTATTTGATCTAGGACAAATTTTTTATAATCTGATTGCGACCTAAAGTGTTTTATAACAATCTTGTCATCACAAAGACCGCTATCACTTTTCATCACATAATTTTTAAAAGATGACCATTGATAGTCTTCCAAACTTTTTACAATATTTGCGATTAGAGGATTCAAATGAATGTATCTTGAAAGATGAATTAATTGTTCATCGGTTCTAATTTTTACAGCCCTAAATGGTCCTTGCATTAAACTCCCGACTCTTTGATTTCTTTTATTAAAATACTCAGTATAAGCGTTTGTAATTTGCTTCAATAGTTTTGAAATCCCATTTTTTGTGTTTTGTTTTAAAAGAAGGTGGAAGTGATTGGGCATTAAACAATATGAGATTAAGGAAACTTCTGATGATAGATTTTTACCCTGTAACCTTAAAGGTAATTCAGGATGCTTCGAGAGCACCTCTTTTAATGGTTTTAAGTATATAAATAGGTAAAAGATGAATATGCCATAATCTTTTACGTCTAAAAAAATTTTCCTTTTCTCAACTCCTCTATTAAAAATATGGTAGTAGGAGTATTCTTCAAAGTCTCTTGTAAGATATTTTGAAGGCATAAAAGAAGTTTACCATAATAGGGGTTAAACCCCTAATAGGTGTGGTCATGATAAAATGGAGCGATTAAATAAATGTCCAGACTTTTCAAAGATCTTAACTATCAACAACAGGAGGCTGTTCAAACCACCGAAGGACCGCTTCTAATAATCGCCGGGGCCGGTACTGGCAAAACTACCGTTATTGCCAGAAGAATTGCCTATATAATTGAAAAAAAGTTAGCTCGTCCTTCTGAAATTCTGGCTCTCACCTTTACCGACAAAGCCGCCGGTGAAATGGAGGAGCGTGTCGACCAGCTTGTTCCCTATGGTTTTATCGACACTTGGATATCCACTTTCCATGCTTTTGGTGATCGTGTCCTTCGCGAAAACGCTTTGGAAATTGGTCTTTCGCCGGACTTCAAAGTTTTTAGCAGACCTCAACAGGTTTTATTTATTCAGCAAAATCTGTTTCGCTTTGATCTTGAATACTGGCGGCCACTTTCTAACCCTACAAAATTTATCAGAGCAATCCTGGATTTTTTTTCAAGATTAAAAGACGAGAATATTAGTCCGGATAAATTTACTAAGTATGTGAATAAGCAAAAAGCAAAAAGTGAAGATGAAAAGATTGAAAGTAAAAAGTATCAGGAACTGGCCGATGCTTTCGAAAAATACGAAAAATTTAAAGATGAAGCCGGATTCTTGGATTTTGGCGATCAGGTCGTTAAGGTTATAGACCTTTTTAAAATTCGCCCCAAAGTTCTTAAAAGTTATCAGGAAAAATTCAAATACATTTTGGTTGACGAATATCAGGACACAAACTTCGCCCAAAACGAACTTGTTATAAAACTTGCCCAAAATCATAAAAATATCTGTGTTGTCGGAGACGATGACCAATCAATTTACAAATTTCGCGGTGCGGCGATTTCCAACATCTTAGAGTTTAAAAAAAACTATCCGAAAGCAAAGCAAGTTGTTCTAACTGTTAATTACCGCTCCACCCAAAAAATTCTGGATAGCAGCTATCGTTTAATTCGCCACAACGACCCCGACCGTTTGGAAGTTCAAAATAAAATTGATAAAAAACTCAAATCCATCAAAACTAACGTCGGCACTATTCCTCAAGAGATTTTTGCAGATACCCTAAGCGAAGAAGCTGATTTAGTTGCCGAAGAAATAGGAAGACTGATAAATCAAAAAAGCGTTCAGCGTTCAGCGTTAAGCGTTAAGCGTTACACATATAAAGATTTTGCAATTCTAATCCGTGCTAATTCTCAAGCCGATCATTTCTTAAGGTCTCTTAATATGAAAGGCATACCGCACAAATTTGTTGGCTCATCAGGTCTTTATCAGCAGGAAGAAGTCAGCGTTTTAATTTCTTTTTTAACAGCAATCACTAATTTTGAAGATAGCTTAAATCTCTACAACCTGATGACTTCTGACATTTACCAATTGCCACCAACCGATGCTATCAAACTGACGTCTTTTGCAAAGAAAAAGAATCGATCTTTGTACTATTTATTAAAGAATTTGGAGATACATTCTAGCTCTAAGAGACGTCATTCTGAGCGAAGCGAAGAATCACAAGATCCTTCGTCGACTGTGTTTCCTCAGGATGACATGGGTATGGGGTTTAAAGAACTCGAACTTTCTGGTGAAAGCCAATCAATTATCGAAAAAGTCTTGAGCGACTTGGATGAATCAATTAAACTTTCCCGTCGCCAAAACGTTGGCAAGGTTCTTTACGACTATCTGAAGCGCACCGGTTATCTTACCCGCCTTGATAGGCAGGGACAAATCGAAGGCCAGATTAAAATTCAGAATATTGCCAAGTTTTTTGACAAAATCAAAGAGTTTGAACAAGTGGCTAAAAACGACTCAGTACCTCAATTCATTGATTACCTAGAAGCCCTGAGGTCAGCCGGCGACGACCCCGCAACTGTCGAATTTGATCCGGATCTTAATGCCGTTAATGTGATGACAGTCCACGGTGCCAAAGGGTTAGAATTCCCGATTGTTTTTATGGTTAATCTTGTGTCTGACCGTTTTCCGTCAAGATACCGCGGTGAAGCTATCGAAGTCCCCCCAAGAATAATTCGCGAAACACTGCCCGCCGGCGATTGGCACATGCAGGAAGAAAGAAGACTTTTTTACGTTGGCTCAACGCGTGCTATGGATCTTTTGTATTACTCTTGGTCGCGCGATATTGGCGGGAGGCGCGCCAAAAAAATTTCACCTTTTGTTTTAGAAGCGCTCGATAAATCAAAATCCGACAAAGCTCTCGCCAAACTTTCGCCACTGGAAAAAATTGAACAATTTGCGCCTTCTCTGCCAAAATTAAGCCAGCAAGTTTTATTTGACGTCGATGTTTTAAAGCTTACCCAGGGTTCAATCGACGATTATTTAACCTGCGCGTTCAAATATCGCTACGTGCATATTTTGCGTCTGCCTATCTTGCGCCACCATGCCATTGTTTACGGCGCTGCGCTTCACAATACTGTTGCCCAGTTTTTCCGCGCTAAAAAAAGTGGACAGTTGATGTCACTTGGAAATCTTTTGGAAGTTTTTGAAAATTCCTGGGACAGTGAAGGTTTTTTGACAATTGAACACGAAGAAAAAAGAAAAGCTCAGGGCAAATTAGCCCTCGAACAATTTTTCAGGCGCGAATCAAAAACGAAAGAGGTGCCGACTCTTATCGAGTCACCATTCAAATTTTCCCTGTCCGGGGTAACTATAAGTGGCAGATTCGATAGGGTAGATGTTAAGAGTGGATCAATTGTCAGCATCATCGATTACAAATCTTCGGAAAACATTGATCAGGATCGCGCCGACCGCCAGGCTAAAGAGTCAACTCAACTGTCAGTTTACGCCCTTTACTATTTTAAAAGCCACAAAATTATTCCGGAAAAATTAACACTGCATTTTTTGGAAACCGGAATTGAGGGAAGTTATGTGCCAAAAAAAGAGGATCTGGAGAAAACAGAAAATTTAATAATGGAAACTGCCGAAAACATCCGACGAGATATAAAAAATAATCACTTTAGTGCTAACCCCAAATATTTCGGCCGCGAACCGGCATGTGTCTACTGCGCATACAAATCGATATGTCCGTTTAGCTTAGCAAAACCATGATGCAATTTTTAATCGGAGCAGTTTTGATTGTTATTACACTTTTACTTTTATTGGTTATCATCATCGGTTTTTTTTATGTTATCGACTTTTTTATGGATCTGCCGTACGTTGCAACCAAGCGTCATCAAATTGAAACAATAATCAAACTTGCGAGTATTAAAAAAAATGAAACTGTTATTGATCTGGGCTCAGGAGACGGCAGATTACTATTCGCCGCCGCTAGAGTTGGTGCAAAATCAATCGGTTACGAACTCAATCCGTTTTTAATCGCACTTACCCTAATTCACACAAAACTAAAAGGTCTGGGAAATCAGGTTTGGGTGCAGAGACAAAGCATGTGGAAGGCGGACCTTAAAGTTGCAGACGTAATTTTCGTTTACTCCCTCAAAAAATCAATTACAAAATTTGAGGATTTTGTTTTTCAAAACGCTCGCCCTGGCACTCGGGTGGTGGTTAATCTGCACCCATTCCCTAACAAAAAACCAATAAAAGTTAGAAATAATATTTATCTTTATCAAGTTTGATTTCTGCAAATTAGATTCAATGATTCAGGCATTGGACTATTAAAAAGGATTTAAATCTAGCTAGATTGAGTCATTCACTACAATGATACGAATCATCGTAGTATTTACGCACAGAATTTGTATTTTTTGGAAATTAGAAATTTATTCTGAACGGGGATACCCCGGTATTAATGCCGGGGATGAGAGCCGAATCTAGTGAAGAAGAGAGAACCCCGGACTTCAGGCCGGGGGAATCTATTCTTACCTTCTCATTTTCAGCATCAGCCATCGCGCTTTTAGGCCCGCAATGAAGTGAGGACCGTAAGATAGATTACCGCTTCCGCATTCTCAACATAACCCATCTCATCTTTAGGCCCGCAGCCCTGAGTTTGTCGAAGGGGGAGGACCGCAAGCTCAGTTCCTTTTTGTTCTTAAATAAACCCATCTGAGCTTATCCGCCATATTCATACTTTTGTAAAGGGCGTTGTTTAAAATCAAATCATAAGTCCCCACATACTCAACATGCAGTGGCCCGTATCCTGCCTTAAATCTGTGGAATCCGTACCAAGGGTCTTTTTCAGTGGCTTTAGGTGATAATGCCCCCCACATGTCAAAAACTTTCAACTTCATTTTTTTACCTAAGCGCATTGCTTCCCATGCAATTAAATTAGAAGCCATCACTTCTTTATGTTCCAGAGACGATCCTCCGTACGGATAATAAAGAGTGTCCTTAAAATTAAGAAGCATCCAGGCAACCAGCGGCTTACCTCTGTATCTGGCAATCAAAACTCTGGCCATACCCGCAGGCATCAAAGTTTCCCAGACCAGTTTGTGGTAATCGGGCGTGTGGCCGAAATATTTCTGCCGTTTTGTAGTTTCAAAATAAAGTTTTAAATAAATATCAAAATCAATTTCAGCAGTGCTTTCCTGAACTTCCACGCCGTATCTCTGAGCAACCTTGATGTTGTAGCGGGTTTTGGGCTGCATAGCGGCAAGAAGCCCATCTTCACTGTGAGTTAAATCAATAAGAAAATTCCATTTTGTAAATAAAGATTTGTTAGAAGATATAAGCCCTAGCTTTTTAAAATTATCAGCAATTTCTTTTCCTGCCTTATCGCTAGCTAAAACCACATTTGGTTCAAGTTTTATAAAAGCGGCATTTTTGCTTCTGGCTTCTTCCTTAAGGGCATTGATCATTTTAGCGTTTGGCATTGGCCCTTTAGGTAAATAGCCGATCTTTTGCGGGAAAACGGGAACCTTATGGAAGGTTATTTGGTAGCCTTCGGTTAGCGCATCGCCCTCAAAATGACCAAACCTTACCAGTTCAAGCCCGGTTTTTCTTCTGAATTCTCCCCACTCCCATGACTGGATTATATGGTTAACTTTCTTGTTATATAAATCTTTTTCGTTTTCTTCGATTTCGCGAACAATCATAGCTTAGGTATGTGGGATTGTAGGTATGTAGGTATGTGGGATACTAGCAGGTCATTGTTGACCTACCGACCTACGTACCTACCGACCTACGTACCTGGCTTTATCCTACCATTGTTTTAATTCCGATTTTTGAATTTCAAGTAAGCAAATGAAGCAAAATTAGCAACAAGCAGTGATGGCAAAAAGACTTCCGGGATTTTTGTAAAACTTGATATTAAAATTGCCAAGATTGCAACCAGTGCTCCAAAGAAATATTTAAAATAACTAACCGCCGGTGAGGTAATTGGTTCGGGAAGCATTACAAGTACAAATAATAAAACAGTTGGGTCAATTACAGTTCTTGCGGCAATATCAAACGACGAGGTAGGCAGGAGGTAGACAAAATAGACTATTAAAAAACTTAAAGGCAGAAAAAGCCTTTTTAGCTTCCAGAGAATTCTTATCATAAGCGGAGCGAAAATAACAACCGGCAGCCATCCCCAAGAGACTCCCCACCAGGAAACGGTAGTTCCAAAAATGAAATTAACAGTCATTATCCCAAAGGCAGCAGGGTTAAAAATATGTTGGCGTACTCCTGTTGCAATAAATTGTTTTGATAGAGAAGCTAAAATCGAAGCAAGAATAATTACATAAAAAGGTTCGGTTGGTGCCAAAATAAGACCGATTAAGAATCCGCTGACAACAGAAGCAGTTGGTAGGTAAAATTTACGTGACCTTATCCGAGTCAAGGCGAGATCGGAAATGCTTACAACAGCTATTGCCGCAGGCGGATAGAAAATAACTCTAAGAATTGTGGAGTCAGCTCTAAAATTCCAAATCGCCAGAAGCCAAACTAAAAATAAAGTGAAGCCAACATGGACACGAGTGTCATACCAAAGAGCTTTTAAATTCACAATTCATTTTAACAAAATTATTTTAATTATAAATTAAATCGCCGAAATAGCAGCAGTTCGCACTTCGACAAGCTCAGTACGCTCCTCTGATATTTCATCTATATAGCTGAAATTAACTCTTCCGGAATATCTACCACAAATCTGGAAACCAAATTAGCGCTGGTTGAGCCAAAATATAGCCTCTGAGATGCATAGCTCAAATAGAGCTTTTGCTTAGCGCGCGTCATGCCAACGTATGCAAGTCTTCTTTCCTCCTCGATTTCAGCTGGATCTAACATTGACCTGGAATGGGGGAACAGTCCTTCTTCCATACCCACAATAAAAACATTTTCAAACTCCAAACCCTTGGCAGCGTGGATCGTCATCAGAGTTACCGCCTCTGACGCGTCTTTGCCTTCATAAGATTTCTCCGGTGTTACTTTTCCTTCCATCAGCGCAATGTTTTCAAGCAGTGTCGAAAGGTTTTCAAAGTCACTAGCCACTGATTTTAATTCCTTAACATTTTCCACTCTCTGCAAACCTTGTTCTGTGCCATCGTCAATTAATTTCAAATAGTCTGTTGCTTCCAAAACTTTGTCAATTAACTCAAGTGGTGATAATTTTACAGTTCGAGTCTTTGATCTCACCTCCGAGGTGTTCTCTTGTCGTCGACGAAGTTTCACCTCGGAGGTGTGCAAATTGAGCTTCTTAACCAGCTCGTCAAATTTTTGCTTGCGGCCTTTGCCCAGCTTTTCAATTCTGTTTTGGCTAATCTTGTCCTTAGAATTTTCGATCAGCCTAAGATATGCCAGCACATCTTTAACTTCTTTGCGTTCATAAAAACGAATCCCTCCGTAAATTCTGTAAGGAATATTGCCGTGCAAAAATGCCTCTTCAATATTTCGCGACTGGGCATTTGTGCGGTAAAGAACTGCAAATGAAGAAAGCGGTGCATCAGACGAAATAATTCTTGTCAAAATAAAGTTTGCTTCATCGATTTCATTTTGGGCGCTGTAAATGCTGATTCGCTCACCGGTTTGCCTTTTGGTCCACAAATTTAAAACCGGATGAGAAGTATTTTTGGCAATGACCGCATTGGCAGCCGAGAGAATATTTTTGGTTGAACGGTAATTTTGCTCCAAGTTAAAAACTTTGGCATCGCCAAAATCGTTTTCAAAATTTAAAATGTTTCTGAAGTTTGCGCCTCGGAAAGAATAAATTGCTTGCGAGGCGTCTCCAACGACGGTTAAATTGCCGTGTTTTGAAGCCAGCTGCTTAGTCAAAATGTACTGAACAGTATTAACATCCTGATATTCGTCGACCAAAACGTATTTATATCTTCCTGCGTATTTTTCCAAAATTTGCGGCACTGCATCATATAGCTCAACAGTTTTAACTAACAAATCGTCAAAATCACAGGCGCCGATTTTTTTGAGTTCCTTTTGATAAAGAACATAAACCCTTGCTGCAGTTTCGCCGAATGGCCCGCGGGCAACATCAAAATAGGCGGTGCTGTCAATCATTTCATTTTTTGCAGAGGAAATGGCGGAAAGAATCGAACTCGGCCGAAAATTTTTCGTGGAAATATCCACTTCCTTCATTATCCTTTTAACTAAGGAAAGCGAATCGTCGCTGTCATAAATCAAATATCCGGAAGGTATGCCAATAAATTTTCCCTCAACTCTCAAAACTTTGGCACAAAATGCATGGAAAGTCCCGACGTAAGGTAAGTAGTCACCTCTAAGATCACCTCCGAGGTGGTCTCTTGCAGTCAGCCTGACTTCACCTCGGAGGTGGAGCAGACGTTGGATGCGCTCTTTCATCTCATTTGCCGCTTTGTTGGTGAAAGTGACGGCGACAATTTGCGAAGGCTTAACCCCCCTGGAAATTAAATAAGCGACTTTGTAAGTAAGCACTCGGGTTTTCCCGCTTCCCGCTCCGGCCAGAATCAAAACCGGTCCGTCGGTTTGCTTGACAGCCTCTATCTGATATTGGTCTAAATCGTTTAAGATAGTGATGTTACTCATTTCAAAGGGTTGAGGCCAGCTGCTAAAATTGCTTACAATAAATAATACACCTGACAAATTATAGCAAGGAGGTAATATGGTCAAAGTTTTAGATTTTTGGGCAGAGTGGTGCGGTCCCTGTAAATTCATGGAGCCGTTAATCGAAGAATTGGAAAAGGAACTAAAAGGAAAAGTCGAATTTGATAAAATCAATGTGGATGAGAATCAGGAGAAAGCCGCCAGCCGTCAAGTACTATCTATCCCGACTTACATTATCGAAAAGGACGGTCGTGAAGTCGAAAGAATTGTGGGGGCGACTCAGAAGGATAATTTCTTAAAAACACTTTCCAAATATGAGTAGTCCCACTCCCGTAGTGGTTGCCAATCTCAAAGCCAATAAAACTTGGAAAGATATAGAATCTTGGTTTGATGTAGTCGGTTCTAAATCCAAAGATTTCAATGGCACTGTCATATTTTGCCCCTCTTACCCGTTTTTAGCTATCTGCAAGGAGAAAATTGGTCAAGATTCAATCAACATCAAACTTGGCTCCCAGGATATTTCCAAATTTAAAGAAGGCGCTTACACCGGCGAAGTTGCTGCCAGCCAGATTGCAGATCTTGTCGAGTACGCGATTATCGGCCATTCCGAAAGACGCCAGAACTTCAAAGAAGACAACAAAGTCCTGGAAGAAAAAGTTGAAAATGCAAATGTTGTCGGCATTAAGCCGATTTTCTGTGTTCAAAATGAAGAAACGCCGATTCCACCAGGCGTCTCAATTGTAGCCTTCGAGCCGGTTTTTGCGATCGGCACAGGCAATCCCGACAAACCGGAAAATGTCCAAGAAGTCAGCCAAAAGCTAAAGGTTAAAAGCCAATATATTATTTTGTACGGAGGGTCAGTTTCAGCAGGCAATGTTAAGTCGTTAGTCGACCAACAATCAGTGGACGGTGTTCTGGTTGGGGCATCTAATTCTCTGGATCCTCAAAAATTTGTAGCTATTCTGGACGCACTAAAGTAATGTAAACTATTAGAATGCGCGAGCTGGGTCACAAGCCAAAGCAGTCTGCTCCAATGCTCAAAATTCTCATATTTACTATCGCCCTGTCAGCGATAGTGTTTATGGTCATCAAATTTTTGAATCTGGACGAATTTGTTTTCAAAGGTCCTAAAACTGTAGTTGAATTAATTACAGATACCGGTCTTAAAAGTGACCGGGGGAGAATAAACCTTTTACTTCTTGGAACCGGCGGCCCGGGGCATGAAGGTCCATACCTTTCCGACACCATGATTGTTGCTTCAATCGACAAAAAAGGTAAAGATATTGTATTAATTTCTATTCCCCGTGATCTTTGGGCTCCCAACCTCAGCGCTAAAATAAATAGTGCTTATGCATTTGGTATAGAGCGCGGCAATGGTTTGCAGTTGGTTGAAGAAACCGTCAGCCTGCTTTTTGGCATGCCTGTTCATTATGCTCTGCGCCTGGATTTTAATGGTTTTGTTGAAGCAGTTGATCTTGTTGGAGGTTTAGTGGTCAATGTAGAAAAGCCTTTTGTCGACAACCGCTACCCCATTGCCGGTTTGGAAGATGATCTTTGTGGTTTAACAATTGAAAAAGAGCAGATAGACGGACAAGAGGCCGAATTTGTCAAAGTGAGTGACGGGGAAAAAATTCCAGTTGCAGATCTTAACGACAGCAACGATCCATTCACTTGCCGCTACGAAACAATTGAATTTGCTACAGGTGAAACATTGATGGATGGCAAGACTGCACTTAAGTTTGTCCGCTCCCGGCACGGATCAGCACAAGAGGGATCGGATTTTGCCAGAAGTTCCCGCCAGCAAAAAATAATCCTCACATTTCGCGACAAAGTTCTTTCAACTCAGACTCTGACAGATCCGGGAACAGTAATTGAACTGATTAAGACCTTTGGCCAGTCTATAGACACCGATATTGAAAATGACGATATCCCGCTTTTTGCCAAGCTATCTGGCAAAATTGATCCGGTAACCGTTCGCCATCTGGTTCTTGAGTCAACTGATGCAAATAGTATTCTGCAGGTAGGCAGACCCGAGGATCATGGCGGCCAATATGTTTTGGTGCCCCGCGGCAATTTGTATTCCGAACTCGCCGAATATGTACAAGGCGAAATATTTAAGTTGGAGGAAAAATAGAACGCAGGCAGACCAGAGTAATAGACATTGGTAGCTTAAAAATCGGTGGAGACAATCCTATTGCAGTCCAGAGTATGGCTGCGACCCGCACGCAGGATGTTGAAGCAACCCTGCAGCAAGTTCAATTACTGGAAAAGGCCGGTGTATCTCTAGTTAGAATTGCAGCAGATAGTATTAAAGATGTCGAGGCTGTAGCAGAAATTCGGGCTCAGACCAAAGTTCCCCTTTCAGTTGATCTCCAGGAAAACTGGCGTTTGGCAAAACCAGTCGCACCGTTTGTTGATAAAATCCGTTACAACCCGGGTCACCTTTGGCACCATGAAAAACAAATGTCGACAGGGGGAAAAGTCGCATTTATAGTTGAACAGGCAGAAAAACATGGCTGCGCTTTAAGGGTAGGTGTTAACTGTGGTTCGGTTGAGCCGGAAATTGCTGCAAGATTCGATCCTTCCGACTCAATAACCCCATTAGTCGCGTCAGCACTTGAACACAGCGAGATTTTAGACAAGCTTGGATTTACTCGCTACTGTGTTTCCCTCAAAGATTCCGATCCCAAAAAAGTTGTGGAAGCCAACAAACGTTTTGCAAAGCTTCGTCCAGATGTACCAATCCATTTAGGTGTAACTGAAGCAGGAATGCCTCCGGGCGGCATTATGAAAACTCGACTCGCCTTCGAACAATTAATTCCGATTGGCATAGGTGATACAATTCGAGTTTCCTTAACTCTACCTTTTGAGGAAAAAGGTGAAGAAATACGCGTGGGTCGTGAAATTCTTGAGAAAATTGAAGCAGGAGAATTTCTATCCTTATCAGAAATTCAAGATGGGGGATTAAATATAATTTCATGTCCATCTTGCTCAAGAGTTGAAAACGAGGCTTTTGTTGAGCTTGCGCAAAGCGTGCGTGAACTAACGGAATTTGCAAAAGACAATAACATAACTATTGCCGTTATGGGGTGTAGAGTTAATGGCCCCGGAGAAACTGATGACGCCGACCTTGGTCTTTGGTGTGGGCCTACTCACGTCAATCTTAAGCGCGGCCCCGAACTCGTTGGACAATTTACTTACAACGAAGTCCTAATCCGCCTCAAAGACGAGGTCGAACGACTTATCGAATTACAATAAAAAAGGGAATTTATTTACGCTTACTCTCTAAAGCTTTGAACTACCTTTATAGTACCAATCACAAACAAAACTACTCCGCCTATAAAAAGTAGGTAGGTAATCTCAGTGGTACCTGCTGCCGGAAGCGACGAGGCAGTACTACCTTTCGTTGTGGTTGTTGTACCCGTTGTACCTGTAGATGTCTGCGCCAATGCATATTGGGCAAATAACAGAGAAGTTGTGACCGCAGAAGAAACACCTACAGCCTTAGAGGATATAGACTTTCGCAGACTTGAAAGTTTCATACCTAACTCCAGCTTAGCGTGAATTAAATTTACTTGTCAAGCCCTGAACTAGATTTCGAAATCAGTTCAGGGCGAAGACCCCGTAAAATCGCTCTTTGGGGTCAAGCCCCCGCTTAGCGGGTCGAAGACCCTGAGTATGCTTGCCCTGAGTTTATCGAATGGGTCGAAGGGTCAACCCCTTAAGATTTTGCCGATTTTTTAGGAGTTTCCGTAGATTTTTTGACTTTAGATGCTAGTTTTTTGGAAAGCTGTGATTTTAGTCTAGACGCTTTGTTCCTATGAATTATATTCACTTTCGCAGCTCTATCTATTGCACTGAATGCCTTTTGCAGATTTGCTGCAGTCGGCTTACTTAAATAATCCTTAACAGCTCGCTTATAGGTTCGCTTTTTTCGCAAATTAAATGTAGTTTTGCGCTTATCAGCTCTAACCTTTTTTATCGCTTGTTTTGTTACCGGCATAACATTAAAATTTCTAATTACAATTTATATCCAATGACCAAAGTCCAGTTCTAGAAGTGAGATGTGTGAAATGGGAGTGTAGATTCTGATGTGAGAAGTTGGATTGTCTCACTTCTAACCTCATTGTCTATATTCCCACTTCTAACTTCGCACTTCAATGGACTAAATTTAATACAATTAGGTCAATTAGGTCAATTGAGGCATAATTCTATCACAATGATCGGTTTTCTCAAAAACAGTACTCAGCTTTTCAGAAGAAAACAGGAGGATATACTCTCCGCAGCTTTTTTAATTGCAGTTTCCGTTGCAATCTCCCGAATCTTGGGCTTAGTTCGCTATCGACTCCTGGCCTCCTATTTCGGTGAAGACATTAAGCTTCTGGATAGTTTTATTGCGGCCTCAATTTTGCCAGACGCGATTTTCGAAGTTTTAATTTTTGGAACAATTGCCTTGGCTTTCATTCCGATATTTTCTCAATACCTATCCCGCGATAAACTCGAAAAAGCATGGCAACTTTCATCAACAATGATCTCAATCGGGCTTTTAATCTTTGCCGTGCTTACGATCCTCATCATGATTTTCGCTTCACCCATAGCCTCTCTTATTGCTCCCGGGCTTGTAGATAAAGAACCCACAACCCAAGTATTAATTACCAGACTTCTTAGAATAATGTTGCTGGCCCAACTTTTCTTTGTAGTTTCGATATTTTTAACCGGAATTCTGCAATCGTTTCAAAGATTTTTAATTCCGGCACTTGCCTCAATCTTTTATAACCTTGGCATAATCATTTCAATCGTCTTTCTTTCTCCTGTTATAGGAATCTATGCGCCTGCTTTTGGAATGATCTTAGGAGCGCTTCTTCATATGGTAGTTCAGCTTCCGCTTGTTATGTCTCTGGGTTTCAAATTCAATTTTAACTTTGATTTTAAAAATAGGGATGTCCGCGAAATGTTCCTTTTAATGTGGCCAAGGTCAATAACGCTGGGTTTAACCAGGCTTTCAGAAATTATTAATATCGCACTAGCTTCGATTGCTGCTATCGGTTCAATTGCCGCCTTTAACTTTGCCCAAGTTCTGCAACTCGTGCCGATTGCTTTTTTTGCTTCTCCGATTTCTCAGGCAGCACTGCCTTCCTTATCTATTCAGCATCACAGCGGCAAAAGCGAACAGTTCAAAAAATTATTTTTAGAGTCTTTTCATCAAATCCTGTTTTTAATTTTGCCCTCAGCAGCCATTTTGGCAATTTTGAGAATTCCGGCTGTCCGTTTAGTTTTCGGTGCCCGCGAGCTTCCGTGGGAAATTACGGTTTTAACCGGCAGAATTTTAATTGCATTTTCAATTGGAATTGCAGCTCAAGCCGTCAGCCTTCTGCTAACTCGCAGTTTCTATGCGCTGAGAGACAGCGCTACGCCCCTAAAAGTTAGCATTGTTGCCATAAGCACTAATATCACCTTAAGTTTGATTTTTATTTTTGTTCTGAAATTTCCAATTATTTGGCTCGCCGTTGCCTACTCTGTTGGTCAGATCCTAAATGCTCTCGGTCTTCTGATTTTGCTTTATAGAAAGGTTGGCGGTTTTGATTTCAAATCTTTTTTTACTCCACCAATAAAAATGGGCATAATTACCGCAATTACCGCTATATCCCTGTATATTCCAATGAAACTTTTAGACCAACTCGTATTCGATACCACCCGAACAGTCGGCTTGATTTTGCTAACCACAATAGCCACACTTTCCGGGCTGACAGTCTATATTCTCCTTTCTTGGATTTTTAAAGTAGAGCAACTGGTGATATTTACTCGCTTTCTAAAAAGAGTTATAACCTGGCCGTCAAAGCTGCAAAGTCCACCCCCAACCTCTATTCCGAGCGAGCGATAACCATGGCCTTCAGGCCGTGCGTAGTTTATTAATGCTCAAGACCAAACCCCCTGAAGGGGACCACAAATGAGATTACTGAAAACCTACCATTTTTACTCTTCGAGCGATCCCGCACTGCGGGAGAGTCGAGA
>CAYMGH010000014.1:0-15377 GCA_964389935.1 uncultured Gammaproteobacteria bacterium
CAGTTACTGGTGTCCAAAGGTTATTCGGCGCAAACCATGTGGTCAGGCCAGATCATATTGAAGTCGGTACTTTTGCCATACTGGCAGCTACCGCTTCCAAAAGAATTGAAATATCACCAATAATTAGAGAGGATCTCGATATGATTTTATTGACTCTAAAAAATTTCGGGGTTGACTACCAGTTAGAAGACAACAAATTAATTGTTAAAGCCTCAAAGCTCAAATCACAAGAAAAAGTTGTTACTGATGTTTGGCCGGGTTTCCCGACAGACCTTATGGCTCCAATGATTGTTTTGGCGACACAAGCCGAAGGCATGACAATCTTACATGACTGGATGTATGAATCCAGAATGTTTTTTGTCGACAAATTACTTTCTATGGGCGCCAAAGTAGAAATCGCCGATCCCCATCGGGTTTTTGTTTATGGTCCTTCAAAACTTCGCGGGCAAAGACTTGATACGCCCGATATAAGAGCAGGCATTGCACTTGTTATCGCGGCTTTAATTGCCAAAGGCAAAAGCACAATCGAAAGAGCGGATTTAATTGAAAGAGGTTATGAAAATATAGTTGACAGACTTACTGCTCTCGGCGCCCAAGTTAAAAAAATTTCATAAATGAGCAAGAAAATTAATGTAGCCGTTTTAATGGGCGGAAAATCTTCAGAGCACGAAATATCTCTGATGTCCGGCAGGGAAGTCGTCAAGAATTTGAATCGGAAAAAATATAATGTATTGCCTGTTAACATAAGTCGCGATGGCAGGAATTGGCAGGTGGAGGAAAAGAAAAATTTAAAATTCGAAATTGAAAATTTAAAATTCCCTGTACGTATTGATTTGGTTTTTATTGCGCTTCACGGCTCAAATGGTGAAGACGGGCGAGTTCAAGGGTTTTTAGATTTAATTGATATCCCCTATACCGGGTCAAAAGTTTTAGCATCAGCACTCGCCATGGACAAAATTTACTCAAGGAAATTATTTACTCAATCGGGCCTTACTGTACCTAAGTCTGTTGTGGTCAAAAAAGGCAAAACTATCCCCGAAATAAATTTCGACTTTCCAGTTTTTGTAAAGCCCAATAATCAAGGTTCATCCGTTGGAGTTTTTAAAGTTAAGAACAAAAAAGAATTAGTATCAGCCCTTAAAAAATCCCACAAATATTCCTGTCAAGCTCTGGTCGAGGAAAATATCGATGGAGCAGAAGTCACAGGCTCTATATTAGGAAAAGAAAAACTTATCGCTTTGCCACTTGTTGAAATTGTGCCTAAAATATCATTTTTCGACTACGAAGCAAAATACAATGAACGTCTCTGCGAGGAAATAGTTCCTGCGCGTATTAGCAAAACTCTCACTAAAAAGGCTCAACGGGCGGCAATTTTAGCTTATCGAACACTCGGATGTCAGGGGTTTGGCCGTGTAGATATGATTATTAAAAATAACAAAGTTTATGTTCTGGAAGTCAACACGATTCCGGGTCTGACCGCGGTTTCTCTTCTGCCTAAAGCGGCCAAAGAGGCAGGTATAGGCTATCCGAATCTTCTGGATAAAATTATTTCCTATTCTGCCCCATAGTCTGTTAGAATTAATTCAATGAATTTGCAAGTATACCGCGATGTTGAATCTTGGAAAAAACCTTTGCACGCAGCTTATGCATATTTAGCAAAGTTATATCTTAAATCTTTGCCAAATGTTAAGGTAATCGGCGTTACCGGCAGCGTAGGCAAAACCCTGACCCAAAACGCAATTTATGCAGTCCTTTCACAAAAATATAAGGTGGTTTGTGGTGATGAAAACCTTGATCCGACTTTCAGAATTCCCCAAACAATATTGAAAGCCAGGCCCTGGCACAAATTTATCGTTTTAGAGTACGGTGTTGAGCGTCCTGGCGATATGGACTATTATCTTTGGCTAGTCAAGCCGAAATTTGCAATAGTAACCAATGTTGCCCCTACTCATACTAAATATTTCAAATCAGAGCGTGGCGTGTTTCAGGGAAAAGTTAAACTGGTTAAAAGTCTTTCGCAGACAGGTACGGCAATTTTAAATGCAGACGACCCTATGGTAGTTAAAATGAGGGCTGAAACTAAAGCGGGTATCTTTTGGTTCGGCAGAGGTTCTAAATCAGCTATTAAAATTTCTGACTTCAACCAAAATTTAAATGGTTCAACTTTCAGGTTGCATTACCAAGCTGATACGCTAGTAGTATCTTGGAATATTGTTGGCAAGCACCAGATACTTTCGGCACTTGCAGCGGCCTCAATGGGTATTATTGCCGGACTTACTTTAAAACAAATTGCGTTTGGGCTTTCAAAAGTCGATGCGCCCAGACACAGGTTAAGTATAATTAAAACCCCAAAATTTAAAATTCTTGACGACACCTACAATTCCTCACCCAAAGCAGCTAAAGAATCCATAGAAACGCTTCTTGATTTAGGTGCAAATCATCAGAAAATCGCCGTACTTGGCGAGATGAAAGATTTAGGCAGTTTATCCCAATCGGAGCACGGCAATTTGGGAAAATTTATTTCAGGCACCAATATAAACTACTTAATCACAATTGGCCAAGCAGCTGGTATTATCGGAAAGAGTGCCGGAAGCGGAAATTTCAAAGGCGAAGTTTTAAGTTTCCCAACAATTCATCAGGCACTCAAGAAAATAAAAAAAGTAGCCACACGAGATTCTCTAATTTTAGTTAAAGGTTCGCGCCACGCTCATCTTGAAAGAATTGTTTTTGCTCTTCAGGAAAAGTCTACTCACATTTCTTGTTATCATTGCGGGAATTTGAAATAATATAGTTTCAGGTATGGTTCAAATCTTAGGCCTTGTATTGCTATCTTTTTTCGTAATAAGCGTTCTTTTAGTTCCTTTCATAAATATTCTCTACAAGATTAAATTTACCAGACAAAAACAAAAAACCCGTGATATGTTTAATAATAGAACCCTTATCTTTGATCAATTGCACGATCATAAATCCGGCACGCCTGTCGGTGGGGGAGCACTAATAATTGTTGTTGTTACCCTACTCTACCTTCTAACAAATTACGCGAGCCCACTTATTGGTTTAACAACAACTTCTATTTACCCATACAAGCAAGAAGTAAATGTAATTCTTTTTACTTTTTTATCATTCGGGCTGCTTGGTCTCTATGATGATTTGAGAAAGACATTTGGCTTTAGAAGGATAAAATTTTGGGGTTTGAGATTTCGTGTAAAATTTGTCACCCAATGGGTTCTTGCAGCAGTCGTTGCCTCCATGCTCTATTTTGCCTTAGGAATAGATATTGTCAACGTAAGATTTTTTGACGTTTTCCATCTGGGGATTCTTTATATCCCGTTTGCAACCTTTACAATTGTTGCATTTGCCAACGCCGTAAATATTTCCGACGGTCTTGACGGTTTAGCAACAGGGCTGCTGTTAATTTGTCTTGCAGCTCTGCTTGTGATGTCGGCTTCAATTCTTGATACTACTCTGTCAATTTTTTTGGGCTTATTAATAGGTTCACTGATCGCATTTCTTTACTTTAATATTTGGCCGGCGCGAATAATGCTCGGTGATGTTGGCGCCATGTCTTTTGGAGCGACACTCGCCGTTGCTGGTCTTCTTCTGGGAAAACCAATTGGTTTGGCTATAATCGGCGGAATCTTTGTTGTTGAAGTCGCATCATCTTTTCTTCAGATCTTATCCAGAAAAATCAGGAAAAAGCGGATTTTTGAGGTTGCACCCTTACATCTTTGGCTGCAGCATAAAGGCTGGCAGGAACCAAAAATTGTCTTCAGATTTTGGCTTGCCCAAATTATGTTTGCAATCTTTGGTCTTTGGCTTTCGTTTTTTTAAAAATGGCAGATAATCGCCCCATAGGTTTATTCGACAGCGGTGTTGGAGGCCTTTCGGTTTTATTGGAAATCAAGAAGTTGCTTCCAAACAAGAAGTTTATTTTCATCGCCGATCAGGCTAACGTTCCCTATGGTGCAAAGACGCAGAAAGAGTTACAAGAGCTTTCTGTAAAAGTTGCTTCTTTCCTGCTTTTAAAAAATGTAAGCATGATTGTTGTTGCCTGCAATACGGCGACTTGCTATGCGCTGGACTATCTTAGAGAAAAAATTAAAAATCCAATCATCGGTGTTGTACCCGCTTTAAAACCCGCTGCCAAAAAAACAAAGAACGATAAAATTGCAATTATGTCGACACCCGCAACCGCCAAAAGCACTTATTTAAAAAACCTGGCTAGTAAGTTCGCAAAAGGTAAGCAAACGTTACTGCTTGGCTGCAAAGGTTTAGAAGATGCCATAGAGGTATTAGATGAGAAAGCAATAAAAAATTTGGTAGCCAAATATGCAAAAGAAATAAAATCATTTGGGGCCGACACAATAGTCTTAGGTTGTACCCACTATCCTTTTTTTAAGCACCAGATACAAAAGGGTATAGGAAAAAATTCCAGAATAATCGATTCAGGCAGAGCTGTTGCCAAAAGAGTAAAACAGCTTTTAACAGAATCTGATAGTCTTTCTGGGCATGGAGAGTCGGATAGCGATGAATTTTATACAACAGGCGATCCGAAAGAGTTTTCACTTGTTGCTTCAAAATTACTAAAATATAAAGTAGTTGCCAAAAAAGCCTACATCTAGTTTCAATTTCAATGATTATTAAAAAAAATATTGCAATTTTTGGTTTTGGCAGCGAAGGAACCTCTGCCGCTAATTTTCTAGGCAGAAATAATCGCATTTCTATTTTTGATGACAAGGACCAAGAAAGTATCGACAAATCGGTCTTTAACAAATTAAAGGTAAAAAACGTCAAATTTTACTTCCACGGCAAAAAACCCAAAGATGAAAAATTTGAATTGTGCATTCGCTCACCAGGCGTGAGGCCCCATCACCCCAACATAGAGTTTTATAAGAAAAAGGGCGCCAAGCTGACTTCCCCGACAAACATTTTTTTTGAAAATTGTCCGGCGAAGATTATTGGCGTTACCGGTACTAAAGGCAAAGGCACAACATCAACCCTGATCAACGGAATTGTTAGAGAGACAACTAAGAATGTTTTTCTCGCCGGAAATATCGGAACTCCAGCTCTTGAAATTCTTCCTAAATTAAATAAAAACTCAATAGTAATTTTGGAGCTTTCGAGTTTCCAACTGACTGATCTTAAGCATAGTCCTCATATAGCTGTAGTTCTGATGATTACGTCAGAGCATTTAGACTGGCATAAGGATAAAGCAGAGTACCAGCAAGCCAAAGAGTCGATAGTTAAATTTCAAGCAAGCAGAGACTTTGCAGTAATTAATCAAGATTTTAAAGTTTCGAAACAGTTAGCAAAGCTGACAAAAGCAAAAATTTACTTCTTTTCTACACACGGCAAAGCAAGCGGGGTATTTTTAGAAAATGGTGAAATTATCTCAAATGTTATCGGCAGAGAAGAGTTGATAAATACTAATAAAATACTGCTTGCAGGCAAACATAATTTACAGAATGTTTGTGCGGCCGCTTTAGTATCAAAAATCCTAAATATCTCAAATCAGTCAATTTCAAATGTACTGTCAGCATTTAAAGGTTTAAAACATAGACTGCAGTTAGTAAAAGAAGTTAAGGGAGTTAAATATTACAATGATTCATATTCGACTATTCCTGAAACCACAATTGCTGCAATGGAAGCGCTCACTGGCCCAAAAATTCTAATTCTGGGCGGCTCGTCCAAAAAATCGGATTTTTCTGCTCTTTCGCAGAGAATCGTTTCCGACAGTAAGATTAAAACCATAATTTTAATAGGCAAAGAATCTCAGAGAATCAAAAAATCATTGCAGGCTGCCGGAGGTTTCCCGGGGAAATTAATTGAAAACCTAGTTAATATGAAGGATATTGTTAAAAGCGCACAAAATATTGCCCAAAAAGGGGATAGTGTAATCCTTTCTCCTGCCTGTGCCTCGTTCGATATGTTTGCAAATTATGAAGACCGCGGCCAACAATTTACCGATTGCGTATTTAAAATAAAATGAAAAGCAGAACAAGCTTTTACAAAAGTCAAAATGCTCCAATAGATATTTGGCTAATTCTGGCAACTTTCACACTAGTCATTTTTGGGCTAATTGCCATTTATGATTCTTCGGTTGTAACTGCATTTCGCGATTTTGGTGACAAATTTTATTATTTTAAAAACCAGCTGGCTTGGGCAACCCTTGGTTTTATGGCACTCTCGTTTTTCAGTTTTTTTGACTATCATAAATTAATAAAGTTGGGCCCCGCACTTTTGGCAGTTGGCTCAATACTCCTGATAGCCGTTTTGATTCCGTTTATCGGTACAGAAGTGCTTGGCGCCAGGCGCTGGATTTCAATTCAGAGCTTAACTTTTCAGCCTTCAGAGTTCGTAAAATTAGCAGTAATTTTTTACACGACTCACATAATGTCAAAGTTTAAAGATTATAAAATTGGTTTTTTTGATTCTATGCTCGTCTATTTTTTACCTGTTCTGCTGGTAACGGCATTAGTCGTTATTCAACCGGATCTTGGAACAGCTTTAATTTTTACTGCTCTAGCTATGATTATTTATTTCGCATCAGGTGCGCCGCTTTGGCATTTTTTCCTAACTCTCCCTACTCTAGTGTCAGCTGCTCTTGTGGCAGTTCTCCTGCAGCCTTATCGCTTAAATAGATTAAAAGCGTTTTTGGATCCGGGTTTTGATCCGGCAGGTGCTTCATACCAGATTAACCAAATAGTAATTGCCATAGCAGCAGGTGGCTTGTTTGGAGTAGGTTTAGGAAGCGCACGGAGTAAATTTGAATTTATTCCCGAGGTCCACAACGACGCGATTTTTGCCGTAATCGCCGAAGAAGTTGGTTTTATTGGTGCAGTACTGCTTATTTTCATTATTTTATTTTTGATTTCGCGCGCCATAAAGATTGCCAAAGAAACGCCTGACTATTCAGGGAAAATCCTTGCTATTGGCGTAGCAAGTTTACTTGCAGTTCAGAGTCTTTTTAATATCGCTTCCAATGTTGCGCTTGTGCCACTAACCGGAGTTCCGCTGCCTTTTATCTCATATGGCGGCTCTTCTCTTTTTGTGACCCTAGCATCAATCGGAATTTTAATTAATATCAAAAGACGATCGTGAACAAAGTTGTCATCTGTGGCGGGCATCTGACACCAGCACTTTCACTAGTTGACGAGTTAAAAAAAAACAAAGACGTTGAGGTGCTTTTTTTTGGTCGAAAGCATGCAACCGAAGGTTCAAAAAATTTATCTGCCGAATTCACAACAATTTCTGATTTGGATATAAAATTTTATGAGCTTACCGCCGGCAGATTTCAGCGCAAATTTACAAAATACACGATACTGGCTCTATTTAAAGTGCCCATTGGTTTTATTCAAAGTCTGATTTATTTAATTACGACCAGACCAAACATGATTGTTTCCTTTGGAGGTTATTTGTCGCTGCCGATAGTTTTTAGCGGATGGTTAATGGGCATTACATCAATAACTCATGAGCAAAGCATTCAAGCCGGCCTGGCGAGTAAAATCAACTCACTTTTTGTAAAAAGAATTTTTCTTACTTGGCCGCAAACCCAAAAATATTTTCCTAAAGAAAAAACTGAAGTAATTGGCAATCTTGCCAGGAAAGCTATTTTTAACCAAAGGGCCGAAAGTCCAAATATAAGAAATTTTTTAGCCAAACCCCAAAAGTTAATACTTATAATTGGCGGCAATCAGGGTTCGCACTTTTTAAATCAAAGAATACTTGATATTCTGCCTAAACTTTCAAAGTATAATATTTTGCATCAAGTGGGCACTGCCAATTTTAACGGGGATTTGGACAAGGCCGGGAAAATTAAAAAGAGCAATTATTTAGCAGTCGATTACATTTACCCCAAAGATATTGGGGCAGTTTTGAATAGAGCAGATCTTATCGTCAGCAGGTCAGGCGCAAATACAGTTTGGGATTTAGCACTGCTTGCCAAAGTGGCTGTTCTTGTTCCTTTGCCTTTTGCAGCGGCAGGTGAACAGGAAGAGAATGCAAAAATTTTAGAAAAAGCAGGGAGCTGTCGAATTCTCAGGCAAGACAATGCTTCTCAAAAGAATTTACTTACAGTAATTAAGGAGTCACTGGAAGATTTGTCTCTTCTTAAAAAGCAGGCTTTAAAGTTTCAAAAAACATTACCAAAAGAAGCAGCTGTCAAGCTAAGTAGCTATGTTTTAAGTTATACTTAAATTATAGTGATTAAGCTTTTGGCCTTAGCTGCTTCAGGTTTTGTTATGGCGTTTTTAGCCGTCTTTTCTCCACTGTTTGAAATCAAAAACGTTACTTTTAATGATGATGCGGCGTGTATTAAAAATTCTCAAAAAATTGCTGAAGATCATTTAATTGGAGAGAGTTTAATATTTTTAAATTCCCAAGAAACCGCCCAAGTAATTAAGAACCAATTTGCCTGTATTGAGGCTATTGAAGTTAACAAGCAATTTCCTTCAAACGTCCAAATCAATATTCAATCAAAAAGGCCTATTGCCAAAGTTGCTGAAAGTGATTTTCAATTGACTAAAGATGGGCTGCTCGTTAGGGCAGACGATGGCGTACAAATACCGACTATTTTCCTGCCCGCTAATTTTGAATTAAATGTCAGTCAAAGGTTAGATAATAAAAATATTCTTTTTGCTCTTGAAATCATCGATAATCTTCTAAAATCTGATTTTGTTCCAACTACAGTTAGGATAGTAGATGAAGATCAGATTGCCGTCTATGGCAATAAAGATATTTTAGTGATATTTTCAAGTAGCAAAAACCCTATCAAGCAAGTGGACTCTTTACAGTTGATCTTAGCAGAGGCTAAAATAGACGCTACTAAAATCGACAAAATTGACATGCGATTTGAAAAGCCTGTCGTCTCTTCTAAAAAGTAAATTATGACCAAGGATAAAGTAATCGTAGGCATTGACATTGGCTCAACAAAAATTTCCACCGTAATTGCAACTGTTGAAGACGAAGAAAAATTAAACATAATAGGAGGAGCTTCTGTCCCAGCCAAGGGTTTGAGAAAAGGTCAGGTTGTAGACATCGATGAATGTGTGGCCAGCATTACTCAGTCTCTGGAATCCTCAGAGCGCATGGCGGGTTACTCAATCGGCGCAGCCTTTGTTTCCGTTGATGGTACTCATATTGAATCTCAAAACTCCAAAGGTGTAGTTGCAGTTTCCAATCCGAATGCAGAGATTTCAGTTGATGATGTTGATCGGGTAATCGAAGCGGCCAGAGCAGTATCCCTGCCTTCCTCAAGGGAAATAATTCATGTTATTCCCAGATATTTTGTGGTTGATTCACAAAGCGGAATTAAAGACCCTATCGGTATGAATGGGGTTAGGCTGGAAGTTGAGACCAACATAGTTACCGGTGCTGCCACCGCGCTTCGCAACATAGCCAAATGCGCCAGTCAAGTAGGTGTCGATGTCGAAGCGATGGTTTTTGCCGGTCTTGCATCGACTTATTCGGTTTTAACCGATACTGAAAAAGAACTTGGGGTTATCTTAGTTGATTTTGGCGGAGGAACAACGGATATTTGCATTTTTATAGACGGCGCTCCGGCCCACTGCGCGGTTTTGCCAATCGGCGCCCGCAATGTCACCAACGATCTGGCCATTGGCCTGCGCATATCTTTGGAATCCGCAGAAAAAATAAAGCTGGCCCTTTCCAAGCCGCCGAAGATTGCAGTTGAGCCAAACGAAAAGGGTGAGCCGCAGGACAAAAAAGAGTCCGATGATTTGGATATTGCAGGTTTGTCAATAGATGAGGATTTAAAATCTGTTTCTAAAAAAACTTTGACGGATGGCATTATAAAGCCGAGACTTAAAGAAATTCTAACTATGGTTAAATTAGAAATCCAAAAATCAGGGTTTGCTGGTCTGGCGCCCTCTGGTGTTGTCGTAACCGGAGGCGGGGCCGCAACTTCAGGCATGCTTGAACTTGCCAAATCAGAATTGGGGATGCCGGCAAGAATTGGCTTACCGCAAAATATATCCGGTCTTGCTGACGAGGTTTCCTCACCGCAGTTTGCAACCAGCGTCGGGCTAATTGTGTATGGCGCTGGATTTCAGCAGGAAGACGTTCGTCTGCCTCTGGTTGGCAGAATAGAAATCAAGAGCGTTTTTAACAAAGGAATTAGCATCATCAAAAATCTCCTACCCTAGAGCTTGAAATAAAATCTCCCTTGTGATAAATTGCAGCAAGCTTTTAACCTCCTATGCTAATAAAACCCGATGTCAACAGATTTGCCAAAATAAAAGTCCTTGGAATTGGAGGTGGCGGCACCAACGCTCTTAACTCGATGATTTCAGAGGCCCAAATACAAGGTGTCGATTTTGTGGCGGTAAATACTGATCAGCAACACTTATTGGCCTCCCTTGCCCAGACTAAAGTGCAAATAGGCGATGGCTTAACCAAAGGTTTAGGTGCCGGGGCCGATCCCGAACTCGGCAGCAAAGCGGCCGAAGAATCCTTAGAAAGAATTAAGGAAACTATTGTCGGTGCTGACATGGTTTTTTTAACTTACGGCGCTGGCGGGGGAACCGGTACTGGTGCCGGTCCGGTAATTGCCGAACTTGCCAAAAAACTGGGAATTTTAACAATCGGAGTTGTTACCAAGCCGTTTGGTTTTGAGGGAACTCGCAGAATGGTTGTTGCCGATGAAGGTATCGAAATCCTTAAGGGTAAAGTAGATACATTGATTATTATCCCCAATCAAAAGCTCCTAGATGTTGTCGACAAAAGCATGTCTCTGCTTGAAGCTTTTAATTTGGCAGATTCAGTTCTGTCACAAGGCGTTCAGGGTATTTCCGATATCATTGTTGTGCCAGGCTTAATTAATGTCGATTTTGCCGATGTTAAGGCTATCATGAAAGGTGCAGGTTCAACCCTTATGGGAGTCGGTTCTGCAACCGGTGAAAATCGCGCGGCAACAGCCGCCAGAAGCGCAATCGCCTCACCACTTCTGGATGCTTCAATTGAAGGAGCTCGCGGAGTTCTCTTTAATATTACCGGAGGGTCAGATATGACCATGAATGAAGTTGACGAAGCCGCCAAAGTAATCACGTCTCAGGCCGATCCCGATGCCCAAATTATTTTCGGTGCGGCCATCGACGACAAGCTAGTCGATCAGGTAAAAGTAACCGTCATTGCTACCGGCTTTGATCAATCAAGACAACAGTACGCCCGGCCCATTGTTCAGCAAGACATAGAGACAGAAGGCAAAGAAGAAGACCACGAAAAGCCAAGAGGCGATGGTCATGCCGATGACGACGAGTTCGACGTCCCCACTTTTTTAAGACAAATTAGATAATTTCCATCACGATTCTTGACTATTTGTACATAATGTACTATTATATGAATGTGAACGTTGTTGTTTCCATAAGTCAATTTCGCCAAAACATAGCTTCATATATTGAGAAAGCTAAAAAAGGCGATACTGTCATACTAAAAGACGAGAAAAAAGATCAGCAAGTTGTTCAACTGGTAGGTAAGAAAAAGTTCGATCCTGATGCTTTCGGTAAGGTTTTAAAAGCGGCATCTGGAGTTTTTTCGGCAAAAAATCATCCTGAATGGCGGACAAAAAAGGATGTAATTAATTGGGTTACACAAACAAGAAAAGCATCTGAACGTACCTTTTAACAATGTATCTAGTAGATACGGATATTATAATATGGGTATTGCGTGGCAATAAAAAGTATGAAGAAACCCTCCAAAACTTAAAAGATAAGGTCCCAATTTCGATTTCCACAATAACTACAGCCGAAATTTATATGAATATTTTTCCTTCAGAAATTGTAAAAACCGAAAACTTATTAAATGAATTCCAAGAGTGGGATGTCTCATCTGCTATCGCAAAACAAGGAGGTTTGTATTGGCAGGAGTATGTAAAACAACTTAAAAAATTGAGTCTTATGGATTGTTTAATAGCAGCAACTGCAAATGTAAACAATTTGACTCTAGTTTCCTTGAATATTAAACATTTCCCCATGAAGGATATAAAAATTTTAAATCCACTCAAATAATTTTATTAACTGTGCCAACGAAACTACAGGATAATTAGAGTAGGGGAATTGAGGCTAAAATCTATAAATTGCCGATTTTGAGACACTTAAATTTCGAGGCTAGCTAAGGCTATTTCTCCATAGGCGCACAACCTTTATTGTGCGACGCTAAGTTCCCCAATGAACCAATGCGAGTCATAGTTCGAAGTGCTAAAATTACGTTTATATATAACAGACAACATATTGAGAGTGAAGTATTGAGGTTTTTGGAGTTTGAATATGAGTAAATTGCTTAGTGTTTGTAAGCGTTGTTTAAATCCTTGGATTGTAGGAATCATTCTTATAGTAATTGCTGGATTGATAGTAATCAAACCAATTATTGGTGTGCCAGCGTTAATAGCGACCTTACCACTTATTGGCTGTACTGTAATGTGCGTAGGAATGGCATTTTTTATTAGAGGGAAAAAAGAAAGATAAATAAATATGAAATTAAATAAATCAATTTTTATAGGCGTTATCGCAATTGTAATAATTGGAGCAACCCTTCTTATAAAACAAGGCAATAATTCAGCAAGAAATAATATTAGCTCATCAAACTCTATGGAATTAAAGCTGGTTGATGCAATCACACACGGGCATGGTTTAGCGGTCGATGTTGCGGATCCAAATCTACTCTATATTGCTACCCATCACGGATTATTAGTATTAAAAAACGAGAAAGAGCTTTATAAAATTGGAACAAGTGATGATGACTACATGGGTTTTTCTCCACATCCAACTGACCAAAAAGTCTTTTTTAGTAGTGGACACCCTGCGAGAGGCGGAAATATTGGTTTTCAAAAATCTGAAGATGGTGGATTTACTTGGAAGAAGATATCAAACGGTATAGATGGACCTGTAGACTTCCATGCAATGACAGTTAGCCCTGTTAATCCCAATCTCATTTATGGTTGGTATCGTGGAGCATTACAACGCAGCACAGATGGTGGAAACAGTTGGGAAATAGTGGGAAGTACAAGCTTCCCAGTTGTAAGCTTGGCAGCTGATCCAAAAGATGAAAATATAGTTTATGCAGCATCGTCTCAAGGCCTAATGGTTAGTAAAGATAAAGGCAAGGGGTGGACAAGTCTACTTAACGGGTTTGTTTCAACAATTGCCATAAATCCACAAGATTCGCAAAAGCTAATATCATATTCAGAGAAACAGCAACTTACAAAAAGCAGTGATAGCGGACAAACTTGGGAGAAAATTAATGCGGAGTTTGATGGCGAGACTCCTCTATTTATCTCATTCAGTAGACCGAGTCCCGAAATAATTTACCTCCTCACTGAAAAGAATAGTTTATATAAAAGCAATGATAATGGAGTAAATTGGATCAAAACTCGTTAAAATCCTGAATTGTTGCAATTTTCCAGCTTTTTAAGTATTCTTGACTTACCTTTTGAGGACTAAGGAAAGACTTGGTTTTTCTTGGAGTAGTTGGTTGCTTTTGAACCTAAATAGGGTACATGACTTAGGAATCCCCACGTTTCTTCGGCAAATCCGCTAAATATTTCCCTTATTGTTTTTTCAAATATTCCGCGCTAAACTTCTGGCAGCAAAATAGGTGGCCCTCCTTCGCCGAGGCTTTGGAGGGTAAAGGAGGTGAATAAAAAATGATAAAAAGTCTAGAAAGTCTGACACTCTTTACCCAAAACGCCAAAAAATTAGCTGGTTTTTATCGCGACAAGGTTGGTTTAAAGATTAAATTCGAAGCTGTTATGGGAGAAAACGATGAAGAAATGTATGAGATGTCTGTTGGTAAAAAAAGCGGTTTTTACATAATCGATCACTCGAAAGTTAAAGGCGATAACAAACAGCCCGAAAGAATTCTTTTCAATCTGGAAGTAGACAACATCAAAAAGGAAGTAACAAGGCTCAAAAAAGCCAAAGTAAGACTAGTTGCTGATACTTACCACGTTGAAGGTTACGGCTATATTGCAACTTTTGCCGATGTTGACGGAAACTATTTCCAGTTGGTTCAAGTCAAAGCAAGTTAAGGTTTAGATCAACCCGTCAAACCTTCTTTAATACGCTGGCCATGCAACAATTATGGCCGACATAATTATCAGTGAAACAAAACTGTAGCCGACACCAATAAGAAATAAATGTTGATTTCTGTCTTCCCAAATCAATGGTCCCAGAGAGCTGGTCAAAACAAAACCCACCCAAATTAGAAAGCCGAAAATAACCGCAAGAGCAATAGTAGTAGCTTGGGCCCAGCTAATAAAAACCGCCAAAACGTAAGCTGTTACTAGTGCACCGACAAAAGTTATGGCATAGAGTTTTGGCATATCGCCTTTGGCTTTATCCATATCTGCTTTCGTTTTACCGGTAGCTTTCATCCAAACTTTTCCGAACAAAGGTCCGTGCCAAATTGCACCAAGAACCATACTTGCTATTGCAGCAGCGACAACTGCTACTAAATTTACGTTAACTTCAGGCACAAATTCACCTCCCTCTGGCAGAAATTGTAAAGATCGATATCAAAAATATATACCTATTTAAAAAACTAATCAATACATAGAGTTGACAAAATATTTGTTTAATTTCATAATTTTCACAGTGACTTGTGAAAAATTGCAAGAACAACTAGCCTCAAGATGTGCTGCACTGCTCCCAAATGAAGATAGGCAACAAATAGATCAACTGATTGTAGAGCTAATTAGTGATTGTCCTTGTCAATTAAGAACCCATACCTCACGCATTCTAAATTCCAAAAGGAATATCGATGAAATCCCCGATTTTTTAAGAAAAAAACCTAAGGCAAGAGAGATTCTCATTAAATATGGCTTGCTCGAAGAATCGACAGTTTAACAGAATCTCTATATGATTAAATCCAACCTTAAACCTATAATAAGGACGCACCCTAGAATGGTTGTTGTAATAGGATGATTTTAATTTTCACAACTTTCCGCAAAAAATCCGGAGCAGTTAAAATCGGCAAGGATTTACTCAAGAAAAGGCAAGTTGCCTGTTATAATTTGATCCCTGTCGAATCTAAATATTGGTGGAAAGGGAAGATTATAGACGACAGCGAAATCTTGATGATTTTAAAAACTAAGAATGAAAACTTTGCCAAAATAGAAAGCTACATTAAAAAACACTCCGGCTACGAAATTCCGGAAGTTGTAGCTATTAAACCTTCTTCCCTAAACAGATCATATTTAAACTGGATTAACAAAGAAACAAAATAGATCAGTCTCTTTTGCAAAAAAATATTGCTATCGCAACAAAACTTTGCAAAAGAAAGGGTTAGATAGATTTGTTACAATTTATCTCATGCCCGCAATATTTTTCGCCTTTCTTTCTTTCTTCGGTTGGGGAGTCGGGGAT
>CAYMGH010000015.1:0-14363 GCA_964389935.1 uncultured Gammaproteobacteria bacterium
TTAAACCACGTTTTCATTAATATCTCGGCCAGTTTGCCATCTACATCTTCTACGGCCTACGCTAGGCTTGACAAAACCCATAGTTGATAATATAATTCCCAAATTATGACAACTGGTGAACGCTTCATGGGGGAAAACCTAATAGCTCAAGTTGCTGAACAAAAGAAAATTAATGAAGTTTTTTCTCAAATGTATAAAGACTGCGCAGATTTTTTGGAAATGAACGGCTTAAGAATTAAACACAGGTCATTAGCAATAGGGTTTTATGTATTTTCCCCCATACTAGCACGAATGGCCAAAAGAGACGACAAGGATTTTAATCCAAAGGACCTTGCAGACGAGTTAAGCTACAGGGACCAGTTGAGAGTCGATAACGAAACAGTAAATGTAATCTTAACATCCGACACGGCTCGTCCAACTAAAATAAGCTCGCTCATTCACTTACAAATACAAGAACTAGGCTTTTCTTTAAAATTGCAGAGAGGTGGAGCGGTTATCCAAGAAGGTGAAACATCTACAAGTCAGGCAACAGCCAAAGATGCAAACAACTGGAAGGAAATAGTCGATCTTGTTACAGGAAAAACTCCCCAAACGTCTTCAAGTAATTAAAAACTGACTACAAAGACTATACTTTGCTAAAATCTAGCAGAATATGGATTCTCAAACACCCATTGAAAACCTTCCAGGTATTGGAAGTCATTACGCAAGGAAACTAAAAAAGTTAGAAATTGAAACTGTCGAAGATCTTATCTATCACTTTCCGTTTAGATACGACGATTTTTCGCAAATATCTGCTATCTCAAACTTAATTCCCGGTGAAAAAATCAGCATTCAGGGTGTAATTTGGCAAATTAGAAACATTAGAACACGAGGCGGCAAGTTTGTAACCGTTGCCACAGTTGCAGACCAATCCAGTACTATAGAAGTTATCTGGTTTAATCAGCCGTACTTAACAAAAACTCTAAAAGCAGGTTTGCCTGTTTCTCTTTCCGGTAAGGTTCAATTAGACGGCAATCACCCCAAACTTATCTCACCATCATACGAAGTTATCCGAACCGGCAATCGACCATCGACCATCGACCATAGTCAAACTTTACATACTGGCCGACTTGTTCCCATTTATCCCGAAACAGAAGGTTTAACGTCCAAATGGATTCGAGCGAAAATCGCCAAATTACTGCCTTCTTATTTACAAAATTTGAGAGATTTTCTCCCGCAGCCAATAATTAAACACCAAAACTTAGCTGCCCTAAATTCTGCTTTAGCAAAAATCCACTTTCCCAAAAATTATCAGGAAGTTGAAATGTCGCGAAAAAGGCTTTCATTTGACGAACTTTTTTTAGTTTCTCTTATGTCAATTCTTAGAAAAAAAAAGTGGCAGAAACTCAAAAAAGCTCCAAAATTAACTGTCAAAGATACAAGAGTCGAAGAATTCACAAAGAGTCTGCCGTTCGAACTAACAGGTGCTCAAAAAAAAGCCATGGCTGAGATCATCGGCGATCTCAAAAAAGAGAAACCAACTAATAGATTGTTAGAAGGCGATGTTGGATCTGGCAAAACTGTAGTTGCTGCGGTTGCCTCCCTTATTGCTTTTGATAACAACCTCGATACGCTTCTTGCAGCTCCAACAGAAATTCTCACCTTTCAACACCAAAAAACGCTAATGCAAATTCTTAAACCTTTCCAAATTAAAGTTGGTATCTGGACCGCAAGCAAAAAACAAAAAGGTGATGTAACCTGCGGTACTCACGCTCTTTTGAGCTCCTTCAAACCAGACAGGCAAGTAGGACTTGTCGTGGTTGACGAACAGCACAGATTCGGAGTCGCCCAAAGAGCCAAACTCTTTCTAGACCAGTCAGCGAAAATAACACCTCATTTGCTAACAATGACCGCCACTCCAATTCCCAGAACTCTTGCTCTGACCATGTATGGCGACCTTGACCTTTCATTTCTCGACGAAATGCCCAAAGGCAGACAAAAAATATCCACCTTTGTCGTTCCCAATTTTAAAAGAAACGACGCTTACAAATTTATTGAAAAAGAAATAACTTGCGGCAGGCAGGCATTCATCATTACTCCTTTTGTTGAACCCTCCGAATCAATGGTCACTGTCCGTGCAGCCACCGTTGAATTTGAAAAACTGACGAGAATCTTCTCCTCAAAAAGCCATACTTCTAATCGCATTACTCGTCATCCTCACGAAAGTGAGGATCGGATTCTCGACCAAGTCGAGAATGACAATAGAAGGGGAATCAAGCTTGGTCTTCTTCACGGGCGCCTTTCCTCTAAAGAAAAAGAATCAATTATTAATAAATTTAAAGAGAATAAAATTAATATTTTAGTTGCCACCCCGGTTGTCGAAGTGGGAATTGATGTACCCAATGCTACGATTATGCTTATCGAGTCAGCAGAAAGATTCGGGCTTGCCCAACTGCACCAACTCAGGGGAAGAGTCGGCAGGGGAGAACATAAATCCTATTGCTTCCTGTTTACCGATTCAAATGCCCAAAATTCGCTTAAACGCCTCAAAAGCATGGAAAAAATTCAAGTAGGTGCCCAGCTTGCTGAAATTGATTTAAATATGCGCGGCGCTGGAGAAATCTTTGGACTTAGGCAATCCGGTTTTGAAAATTTCAAAATCGCCGATTTTTCCAACCGCCAATCGGTAACCGCCGCGCAACTTCAGGCTAAAAAAGTCATCGAATCTGATCCAGATTTTAAAAAACATCTACTTCTAAAAGAAAAAATATCTGCGCTCAGTGAGCAATACTCCGAACCAAATTGACATTTCAGGACAAGCTGATATAATCCTCATAAACTCGTCACCAGGTCAAGATACCTAAATCTTTAGATCCCTTGACCTCTTGATAGCTTTCCAAGTTTATTGTTTTCTGTTTATAGTTTATAGTTAAAACATGACACCACTTCCAAAGAAAAAACACGCAAAAAGCAGAACCAGAATACGCAAATCGACAAAAAAGATGTCTCTTCCCAAACTTGTTAAATGCTCAAACTGCAGTGAACTCAAAATTCCTCACCAGCTTTGCCAAAAATGCGGCAAATATAAATGAAGAATAGATCCGATCCCAGACATCAGTTAAGAGTGAAAATCATGAAACAGCTGTTTGAAAAGAACTTCAGGGACGCTCAAGTTGCTAAAACCTCCGACGCGTACCAAATCTTTAAAAACCAACAAAAAATCGACAAAATAATTTCCAAAAATGCCCCGGCTTGGCCCCTGAACCAAATTTCCGCGATTGACCTGGCAACACTGCGTCTGGCCATATGGGAATTAAAATTTAAAGAAAAAAAAGAACCTTATAAAGCTGTGATTGACGAGGCGGTGGAGCTCGCCAAACAGTTTGGCACACAAGCTTCTCCAAACTTTGTAAATGGTGTCCTCGGCTCAGTAGTCAAAGGTAAATTTAAACAATGATTGATACCGAAATATTTGAAGATCTAAAAAAAATTATTCACAAAGAGTTCGGTATTTCCGAAGAAAAAATAGAGGAAGATTCATATTTTGACTCGGATCTGAACATAACCGATCTTGAAATAGAAGATCTTATTTCCAGTGTTCAGGAAAAATATGGTGTTTCCATTTCAGAAGATAAACTGCCTTCCATAAAAAAAGTTTCCGATTTGGTCGCCTACATTTTTGAAAATGTCGATTCACCCAATTAAAACACCCGCAAGCACAGCTAAGCTTCGTGCCACCTACAGCTTATCCAGTTTAGAAAAACAAATCTCGGTAAAATTCGTAAATAAAAACCTCCTCAAAAACGCTTTCGTTCACAGATCTTACTTGAACGAGCACAAAAAATTTAAAGGCTCTTCCAACGAACGGCTGGAGTTTTTAGGTGATTCGGTTCTGTCAATTGTCGTTTCATTGTTTCTCTACAATCAACTTCCCAACAGCCCTGAAGGAGAACTAACTCAACTGAGGGCGTCATTAGTCAGGACTGAAACCCTCGCCAAAATTGCCCAAAAACTCTCGCTTGGCAAGTATCTGTATCTTTCCAGAGGCGAAAAGGAATCCGCTGGCCACACCAACAACTCAACTCTTGCCAATACATATGAAGCGCTTGTCGGTGCTATTTACCTTGACCAAAAATTTGAGATAGTCGAAAAGTTTATCAAAGAAACCATACTCAAAGACTGGAAAATATTAACCAAATCAGCAGTTTCTGATAACAAATCAAAATTGCAGGAAGTGATGCAAAAAAAATACAAGGTTTCCCCTACATATAAACTTATCTCCAGCTGGGGCCCGGACCACTCAAGGCAATTTCAAATAGGCGTCTACATGGGAACAAAGCTACTGGGAACAGGAGAGGGCAAAAACAAGCAACAAGCTGCGCAAAATGCAGCGCAAAGTGCTTTAGCTAGTATTTAAAACTTGAACTCAACTGCCCATATTTGAGATAATCTGTAATCATTGAACTATGAGCGTTAAATTAAGGCTTGCAAGAACAGGCAAAAAAAATAGAATCTCTTACCGGATCGTTGCGCAAAACACCAGGAGCAAAAGAGACAGTAAGTTTCTTGAAATACTAGGCTATTTCCTGCCGCATGAGAATAAAGCAACCAACCTGGACATAAAAGCTGATAGGGTTGCTTATTGGATTTCCAAAGGTGCTAAACCGACTGAAGCAGTCAGTAAACTTCTGGAAAAGGATAAAAATGCAGGATCTAATACAAAGTCTTCTTGAACCGCTTGTAGAAAATATCAAAAAAGTTTCTATCGAAAAATCTCAGGAAGGGAAAAATGTTAAATACACTATTGCTGTGCCCAAAAAAGATATTGCCAAAGTAATTGGCAAGGAAGGCAAAATGATCAAATCAATCAAAAATTTAGTAAAAATAAGAAGTATTAAAGAAGATTTGTTTACAACTATCGAGGTTTCGGAAGCGTGACATTCTATGTTCTAACTCTTTTCCCCCAAACATTTTCTTCAACTTTTGCACAAAGCATTATTAAAAGAGCCCAAGAAAATAAAATAATAGAAATCAAGCTTATTAATATCCGCAACTTCGCAAGCGACAAACACAAAACAGTAGACGATCGGCCTTACGGAGGGGGAAAAGGTATGATTTTGAAAGTAGATGTTGTCGTACGTGCCCTTGAGTCAATTAAACCTAAACCTTACTCAATTCTGTTAAGCGCATCCGGCAAAAAATATAACCAAAGAAAGGCTAGGGAATATTCAAAAAAGAAATCTCTGGCGATAGTTTGCGGCCACTACGAAGGAGTTGACGCACGAGTAGAAAAATTCGTTGACGAAGTCACTTCAATAGGAGATTATATTTTAACCGGCGGAGAAATAGCTTCAATGGCAATAATAGATTCAACTGCCAGGCTGCTGCCAAAAGTAATCAATTCAGATTCTCTCAAAACAGAATCCTTTACTAGAAGATCTACGCTCGAATATCCTCAGTACACCCGGCCGCAAAATTTTAGAAATCTTAAGGTGCCAAAAATACTCCTCTGGGGAAACCACCAGCAAATAAAATTGTGGCGCGAAAAAGAAGCTAACAAAAGACTCATCAAATTCAGGCCCGATTTTTTGGAAAAAAATTAATAAGGATTAAAAGGATTCCCCCGGCCGGTAGCCACCGGCGGCACAGGCGCACTTTTAGTTCTTTGCGGAGATTTTACGTTGGCAAGAAGTTCTTCTTCGGCAGTTGTTAAATTTTCAACAGGCGCCTCAATAGAACCTAAATTCTGTGGCAGTTGTTTCCAGTAGGCATTAACTGCAAAGGAAGTCGACAACAAACCTTCATCACCGCCGCCGGCAGAAACTGACAAGCTATCAATGGAAGCTACTCGTGAAAATGAATATAAGCCGGATATGAATCCGAGCAGTGATTGATAATCGCTTGTCAGGGATAATCTTATTTCCACTGCAGGCGCCAAATTTAATTCTGCACTTGCCTCAGAAGCAGAAACACCGGCACCGCCTCCTTCACTAAACGAACCAGTTACGACCTCTATTTTACTCAGCAGCACACCGGTAGTATTGGCAGTATCTTCAACCTGTCTTAAAATCGAAAATGCATTGCTGTCTGAAGGCAGTAGTTGTTCTGCAGCTGCCAATTGCTCTTCCAGTTTAACCTGGTCTAAACCAGAAAGTATTTCTGCTTTTTGCTCCAGCGTTTGAACAGTACCTCGAAGTTGCTCATTACTTGTCCGCAGTTCTAAAATCTCAGTAACTTTAGGCCAAATTATTAAAGCCGCGATCAAAATTGAAATTACGATTCCTCCAATGGGAATTGCTACCCCAATAATCCCGGACAAATCCTGACCGTCTTTTACTTTTGGCATTGCAATGGCACTCAAATTCATACTTATCTCCCGCTATTTATTCTTTCAATTGTGCGCTTATAGAAAACGAATATTCCCGGGTCTCGTCAGCAACTAAAGAATTTACTACAACACTGCTGACTATTTCAGAACCCCTGGCAGACGTTAAAGCCGAAACTAACCCGGCTATATCGGCACTTGAGCCGGCTTTCCCGCTAAAATCAACGCCTTCCCTTCCCACACTAATAGTTGTAAAAAACACTCTTTGAGGAATAATCTCAACCAGTGTTCCATAGAATTTCAAGAAATCAACCCTTGACTGAGCAAGCCGATCAGCAACCGAAGCTTTGTCTTTGGTAACAACCAGTAATTCCTCGGCAGATTTATATTGATTAATAGTGGCTGACGCTTCTTCTCTCTTTGCTTCTAATGCTCCACGCTGGGAAACAAAGTACGTAAAAAATGCTAAAGTGACAATTGCGCTAGTAGCAGTTAAAGCAAGTATGGCTACAGAAGCCAAAGTAACTTTACTCCTTAACTTATCAAGGTCTTCTGATTTTCTTGTTTCTTCCGGTACTAGATTTATCTCCGGCATAACTTAGTTTTATTTTTTATTAACTGATTTCAGCGTATCAAAATTTCCATCTTTTTGCACACCTGATCCTCAAACCTCAAGTTCTTAAAGCCAATCCTGTTGCAACTGCATAAAAACTACCCTGACCGGGTATTTTTAACACAATCCCTTCTTTGTTAAAATTTGCCCAGGGATCGCCAAGTGAAACCTCGACGCTTGTTTTTTCGGCTACAAACTCGGCCAGTCCCGGTAAATATGCACTTCCTCCGCAAATTATAATTCTTGAAAGCGGCTGGTCTCCTATGTGCGATTTGGCATAGTCAATAGCTTTCAGAATTTCGGCAACGACGACTTCCAATACTGGTTTTAATATTCTGGCAATCTTTCCCGAAAGTTTATCCTCCAAAATACCGTAGGCCATTTTATATTCCTCTGCCTGATTCTGCGCTAAGTTAAACTCTGCCATAACAGCCTTAGTCAAAGATATGCCACCGGAAGCAATTGACCGTGTAAAAAAAATGTTTCCTTCGCGGACTAAAACCAGTTCTGTTGACGACGCTCCCATAGAAATAATTAGTGAGGGCGGGTCGGCTTTGCTTGACAGTGCTCTGGCAAGCGCAGACGACTCCGTTTCTATAGCAGTAAGAGCCAGTCCGGACATTTTGACTACCTCCAAATACTTATCAATTACTCTTTTAGGTGCAGCCACTAAGAGCACTGACATTTTCCCACCGCTGCCGGGCGAAGGGCGCGACAAAACTTTATACTGCAAATTCACGTCTTTAATCGGCAAAGGAATATACTGGTCTGCTTCGAAATTTATAGCTGCTGAAAGTTCTTTATCCGTTAAATTAGGCAGTTCAATTAACCTCGTGACAGCTTGAGCTTCCACCATTGATACAGCACACTTATTAGTATGAATTTTGGCGCTTTTTACAAGAGATTTGATAGCTTCCGCCAGCTGCTGAAGCTGAGGCTTTGCTTCTGCTCTCATGCCGTCTCCTGGAGTAGCTGCACTGCCGGCTGCAATTAGCGTGCTTGCGCTTCCGCCAACTTTTACCTGTACAACTTTTATAAACGATCGACCTATATCTAATCCGAAAATTTGGGCAGGCATAGCTCTTATTACTGTGCTGATGGACTTCCTTCCAAATCCAGTTCGGCTGACTCTGTAGCCGGGCTGGGAGAAGGTAATATGATTGGTGCCGGAGTCGGAATCTTACTGACTACATCCTGAACTGTCTGAGGGTTAATGCTTCTGTTTTCCGAAGTTGTACCTGGTTGCCTGGAACTGCGATTTGTAAAAAAAATAAGCAGCACTACCGGTATTATCAGCGCGCCTAAACCGATTAGAGAAAGTATAATTTTTTTCTTTTCCATTTATTTTATAATATCGTTTTCCGAATAAATTGCATAGTCAAATACTGCCGGTACCTGCGGCAGGGCAGATCTGCTAACCTGCACTTTTCTGGTAACTCCGATTTCTGTTGTTGCAGTTGACGAAACATCATAGGTTTGAGGCTCTAAATCATCATCAACGCCCGCAACTTTAACAGTTGTTCTAGTGAAAAAAGGCCTGATTCTTAAAACCTGTGGCGGTTGAAAAGATGAAACATCTACATCAACGCAATGCTCAAATCCACTGGGCACACATGACGAAGTACCGGATGGATTAGAACCTGATGTTTCACTTCGCGCTGCACCTGAAATTGTACCAGGGAAATACCATCTTTCGATATTGTACGGAGATGCACCATATACCAATGAAATTTCCACCGCTGCCGATCCACCATCATCAACTGAAAACTCATCATCTTCTTTTGCCCACTCAACCTTAACATGATCTCCATTAAATCCACTCAGGTCTATTTGTGCCACATTACCAAGTTGAATTGCAGCTTGATAAACCCGAGAAGATTTTACCTGAACACTAGCATCAAGACCTCCAACGCCTACATCACAATCGGCTGTGTCGCCAGCTATGTTACAGCCGGAGGCGCCAGTATTTAAAGCAATATCCTCACCAATTTGCTCTAGATTGGATAAAACATCCTCCACGCCGCCTTCGGCAGCTGTAAACGCCCTTTGAGACTGCTCTGTCTGGGTGGAAGTCCGCAAATTAGTAATGTTTCTGGAGGCAACCGAAAGGCCAATTGCTAAAACTACAACAACAGCCAGGAGAACAAGTATCAAAATCTGACCTTGCTTCATATCTTATTCCATTGTCAAATGTCACAGGCTAAATGTCAACAGCTCTTTAGCAAGATCAATACTGGCGCAGAGAAATGGTAGTTCTAAAATCGGCTTTACCCGTAAATTCAACCCTTTCAGAATCCTTCTGCGCCGTAAATCCTATGGAAACCACTGCCGGCACAGGCAAGCCGGAACTGGAAATAGTGGCCTGGCTTACAGTTATCTCGCAATCATTAATACTAATACCATCCTCCCAATCATCGCTAGAAATACTCCGCCAGCCAGATTCAAATTCTGTGAATGTGTAATTAGGAATTGGATTCTCCGCTACAGCTATTCTGCTTTTATAATTATCAGTTAATTCACTAATACACGCTATATGTAATGGATCACCAAATTCACGCTCAATCATAATATACTTATCATCACCAGCAACAAAGTCTTTGTCCACGACATTGATTGCCCCCCTTATATGCCTTTCAAGAGAATCCAAAACAACCTGCCCGTTTTGCTTTACTTCAGCAGAAGCATTAGCTTTATTTGTTCCTCTAAAAACAGATGTCAAAAAAACAGTAAGTGCCCCGACTGTCATAGCCATAATTCCCATTACCACTAACAATTCAATCAGCGTGTAGCCTCCTATAATTTCAAATTTTGAATTTGAAATTTTAAATTTGAAATTTAACATTAAAATGATTCCCAATTGCTGAAAATCGTGTCATGAGTTACTTGTTTTTCTCCACCAGGTTCATCCCAAGAAATAGTAACAGTTATTAACTTTCTTTCGGGATCCGGAACAGTTGAAATCTCAAAAACTGAATAAGATCTGTCGAAAATTGTTGTCCCGAGAACTACATCATCGTTCCCACAACCAGTATTAAGGGAATCCCAATTAGAAATATCAGGACTTGTCGAATTTAATCTGCAGTCTCCAGCCTGGATCGAATCATAACCCTGTCTATCTCTCAATATCCTTAATTGCTCGGTCAATTCTAAAGCAAGTTTCGTGGCTTCGGTATTGTTCTTAGCCGATTGGGATGTTTTCTGTGTAATAAGAGTAGTTGAAATTAAGGAAATTGCTAAAATGGCAGCAATAGCAATGCTAATTACAACCTCAATCAGCGATTGACCAAAAAAACCTGTAACCTGTAACCTGTAACCTGTAACCTCTTTATATCTTTTTCTCATTAATTTCTCCAGAAGTTGAAATATTCACATCATAAATAGTATCAAAACCTTCAAACCTTAAACGCAAGGAAATCTGACTGCTGGCTGGCGCTTCTAGTAAACCAGCAGTATTAATATTCCCTGTACCATCTAAAAATGGCGGGGTTGAACTGTTAAAAAAATAGACCTCGCGTTCGATTGGCCTAAAAAGAATATTAACTACTGTATTTTCAAAGTTATCAGAAAAAGCACCGACGTAATTAATTTCAGTTAAAGAAACGCCATCTGGGTACTCATAAGTTTTAGTAGAAAATTCCACCTCGCCGGAAGTCGTTTGACAACTACCAACAACTTCATAATTAGGGCTTCCGGTGTTAATCCGCACGAACCAGCCTACGAGAGTCGAAGAAGTATCACAGATTTCAGATGTACCAGATATACCTTTGTCACCAGATAAAGCTTTATTTTGGGCAAGCCGCAAGTTACTTTTTAAATCTAAGGCTGCGCTTTTGACTCTTTCTCTTTTTTCAAAAGAAAGATAAGCTGCCGAAACCAAAGTAGTGGCAATTCCCAGAAGCGACATAACTATCAAAAGCTCGATGATGGTGAATCCTAGATTCAATCGTTTAATAGTTGAATAGTTGAATCGTTGAATCGAATTCGTCAATTTAACAATATAAGAGAGCTTGTTTCTTGCAAGCTCGAAATAGCAATTTAACAATTTAGCAATTGTCATTACTTTTAATATAACATCGCCAAATACCAGTTGATAATCTCAGTTTGCCAGAACAAGCTCACCAAAAAACCGCTTATCAAAAAAGGTGCAAACGGAATAGTCTGGCCAAATTTTTTCCTGCCCAAAACAATCAGGAAAACCGAAACAATGGCACCTGTCAAAAACGCTAAAAACATTGCAGCAAATGTTCCCTCATAGCCCAAAACCATACCAATTAAAAATGCCAGCACAATATCTCCCTGCCCCATGCCTTTCCCCCGAGTAATCAGTACAATCAGCAGAAAAAGCAAGCCGACTCCAAAAGCCGCCAGCACGTGTTCGATAAATATTGGGGAATCTAAATAAAAATAGTTGTAAACAAGGGCAATTAACGAAGCCCCGTACACAAAAGTTGTCGGAATCAGGTAGAACTTAAGATCTACAACCGCCACAACCACTGCTACTGATACCAAAACGAAAAAATAGAGTAGGGTAACCAAACTCAAACTACCGGCTGAAACCAAATTAAAAAAAGCTAAGGTAAAAAGTACGGCTACAGTAGTTTCAACAGCAGGATATTGCCAGGAAAGCGGTTTTTTACAATACCGGCACTTGGCGCCAAGAGTAATAAAACTAATAATCGGTATAAGGTCTAAACTGGAAAGAGTCGCCCGGCAATGGTCACAGTAAGATCTGCCGCCAATAGTCTCACCTCTCGTTGTCCTATCAATAACAACATTCAAGAAACTGCCAACCGCACTTCCCAAAATAAAAATTATCAAAAGCCAGAAAAACACTTTAAGTTAATATAGCGAAAGAACGCAGCAGGTGACAAGTAACAAGATATTTAGATCGTCTAATTGACAAAAGTTGCAAATCGATGTTATGCTGTATACATCATGCAAAGAACACAAGTATATTTCCCAAAAGAAGTGTTAGACGAATTAAGACAGGAGGCGTATGAAAAAAGAAAGACCCTTGCTGCTATCATACGCGAAAAGGTAGCAAAAACAACCAAGGCAAAACCTGCTAAACCTTCAAAATCGACGATTGCTAAAAGGCTCAAAGCTTTAGACGAAATTTCAAAGCTTAATCTGCCAACTGGTCCGTGGGAAAAAATGGAGAAAACTATCGCTGAAGCTAGAGATCCCCTTCACTTCGAGAAAAAGTGACATATTATATTGACACAAACATCTTCCTTTATACTGCCAATCCTAGGGATCCTCACTATTCTACCTGCAAAAATACCCTAAAACTTGCCACTCAAGAGAAAATATCATCTGTAACTTCAGTGTTAACCTTTGAAGAAATAATTTTTTACAGCCAAAAGTCAGGTAGTATTGAAAATGGCATAAATATTTGTAACTTTATCCTGAAAAATCCGATCGGAATTATCCCTTTAACGCAAACGATAATTTTCAAATTCCTAAAACTTGCAAAGAATTACCCCAAGATCAGAAGCGCGGATTTGATTCACACTTCGACTTGCCTCTTAAACAATATTGACTCAGTAATTTCAGTAGATCGGGACTTTGACAAAATCAGCGAAATTAAAAGAATCGACCCCTCTGAATTTACGAAAAATTAGATAATACCCCGCAATCAAATTTCTAAACAGACAGAAATTTTACCTTTGAGGCTTTATTTTTTTAAAAAGAGCCTGACTTAAATCCAAGAAGAATTTCTTAAGCACACGTTTATCTAGAGGTTTAAAAACCTCTGGAAATTCTCCTAAACCTTCTGCTTCTGCTAACATATTTGCCAAATAGAACTCGTTTAGACCAACATCTTTTTTCTTGGCTTTAATGTATAAATCATCAAATTCAAACTTCTTCTCTTTAAATAAAAAATAAAGATCGATAAAATCTTTGGCATCAGTTCTGCCAAAAATTGCCAACAATTTATTGACTGCTATATTTTCAATAGAATCAATAAATACACCTCTTATGTTTTTAATTTTTCCAAACTGAACTGGAACATCTTTTACAAGGTCAACTTTAAGAATATCTGCATGACCCTTAAAAATAAACTGCAGGTAGGTTCCTGTTGAGACTTGATTAATAATTTTAAAATTGAGAGATTTGGCAATTTTTAGAACCTCGGCATTTACAAAATCAAACTTCAATTTTTGATCCAACGTAAAAAGATCTAAATCTTCACTTTTTCTGTGTTTCAGATAGTATTCGGCTAGCGCAGTACCGCCGGTCAAGAAAAAAAAAGTTGCAAGAGAAGAATCAAAAAAAGCTTTTAGAAAGTTTTCCTGAATCGGGGTAATAATCTTCATTTACTTAGGACCAAGCATCAAGGGCACGCTCCCAAGCTCTTTTTACGCTCTTTTTCATCTTTAGGCCAGGAACAAGTTGTCTTATTTCGCTAAGTGTTAAATATTTAAACACGTCATCAAAACTAGCACTCTCAAGGATTCTTGTTACAATCCACTGCTTTTTCACTTTATCTTCTCCTTTTAAAATGCCATGAACCTGTTTTTCACTTAAATTATAATCCCATAAAAAATATGGCCTAGTCATAATACTAATTATAACTCGACGCAACTATCAGCCTCAACCTCCACATTCAAGAAACTCCCAACAGCACCTCCTAAAATAGATTCTAACCAAGTCAGGCTCGGTGATTCTCTCTTCCTCGCTCAAGATTTCATAGCCCACGCAACACATAAATATAAGTACTATTACGCTCGGAATAAAAATAATGAGCAGCCAAAAAAACACTAAATCTAGCATAGCCGAGCAAACATATGACCGCAACCCTCACAAAATATGACATGTCAAACCATGTGATATTATTTAACATGTGACCAAAACTGAAAAAGTAGACCCAAAAGTAAAAGACGTGCTGCTTTTGTTAGGAGCTGGTACATTTCTCGCAGCAAGCGTTGTCTTTCCGGGTTTACCAATTATCGCTAAACCGTTCATCAAATCAGCCCAAGATTCAAAAAGAAAAAAGGGGCAGAAAGAATGGGAGAAATATAACATTTGGAGACTCCGCCAAATAGTTAAAAGAATGCAAAATTCAAATTTTGTCGAAATAAAAGAAGAAAATGGAATTCAAGTCGTTAAAATCACAAAAAGAGGCAAAGACAAACTTTTGCAATTCGATATTAAAAAAATGCAGCTTGACGAATCAAGCTGGGATGGAAAGTGGCGTTTGATAGTATATGATGTAAGAACATCCAGGAGAAAAAACAGTGAAATGTTTAGACAAGCTATAACAAATCTAAAACTTCACAAGCTTCAAAAAAGTGTTTACTTAACACCATTTAAATGTGAAGACGAAATAGAATATTTAAGGCAAGTATTTGAAATTGGAAATGAAGTCCTTATTCTAACGGTTAGAAATCTGGAAAATGAAGAAGCTTACCGTAAATATTTTGGGATCTAGTTCATCACATT